>CAZMBT010000037.1:0-13143 GCA_964564395.1 uncultured Alkalilacustris sp. | reverse complement strand
ATCCGCGACAGCGAGGAGGAGGTGTTCGGCGAGCTGCGCGTGACCACCACCACCGGATTCGGCACGCTGTGGCTGGCGCCGCGGCTGCCCGCGCTCTATGCGCAGTATCCGGACCTGAAACTCGACCTGATGCTGGAGGAGCGGGTGCTCGACCTGCCGATGCGCGAAGCCGATGTCGCGATCCGCATGAAGGAACCGAGCCAGGCCGATCTGATCCGCAAGAAGCTGATGGAAGTGCGCATGAAGCTGTATGCGTCACCCGACTATCTGCGCAGCAACGCGCGGCCGCAGCGACTCGAGGATCTGCGCGACCATCGGTTGATCTGCCAGAACGTGGCGTCGGCACAAGTCAGCGCGGGCGCATCGCTCGTGCAGCAGATCATGATGCAGGATGTGCGATCGACACTGACCGTAAACAACTATTTCGGCGTGCTGCAGGCCGTGCTCAGCAATCTCGGGATCGGTGTACTGCCCGCCTATCTGACCGAGGACTTCCCGACGCTGATCCAGGTGCTGCCGGAGGTCGAGAGTGCCATGGTGCCGGTCTATCTCGCCTATCCCGAGGAGCTGCGCCATTCACGCCGCATCGCAGCGTTTCGCGACTTCGTGCTCGAGGAGATATTCGCGCATCGGCGCCGCAGGGCGCCCGCCGACGCCGGTTAGAAAACCGCGCGCGTCAAGGCATGCAACAGCCGCATGGCGGGCATGCCGATCGGACAGCCCTGTTTCCCTTGCCTCATCCGGCATCACGTCCTAAATGCCGTCGCGAAGGCAATGACAGTTTCAGTTGTCTTCTACCTCCCTGTTGGACTTAGGCCGAGCTTTTGCTCGGCCTTTTTTTTCGTCAGCGGCGCGGATGCCGCATTTTTCCGCACTGCGGCGCGGGGATGCTGCTTCAGGCCGCAGATCGCTCGGCAGCTCCGCTGGGATGCCGAATGTCTGCGCAGCCCATCGACCCTTTTCCCGCGCCGGACATTCTCGTATGACCGGGTCGCATGGGCGCCGGTGCGCCGCGATGATGGAGCAGACATGCAGGAGCCGCCCCTCAGCGAAGACCTGATCGCCGCCCACGGCCTGACGGCCGACGAGTATGCCCGCCTCGAAAGCATTCTGGGCCGGGCGCCGACCTTTACCGAGCTCGGAATCTTCTCGGCGATGTGGAATGAGCATTGCTCCTACAAATCCTCGCGCAAGTGGCTGCGCACCCTGCCGACCGAGGGGCCGCAGGTGATCTGCGGCCCGGGCGAGAATGCCGGCGTCGTCGATATCGGCGATGGGATGGCCGTCGTATTCAAGATGGAGAGCCACAACCACCCGTCCTACATCGAACCCTATCAGGGCGCAGCCACCGGGGTCGGGGGCATCCTGCGCGATGTATTCACCATGGGCGCGCGGCCCATCGCGGCGATGAACAGCCTGAGCTTCGGCGCCCCGGATCACCCGAAGACACGGCAGCTGCTGCATGGCGTTGTCGCCGGCATCGGCGGTTACGGCAATGCTTTCGGTGTGCCCACCATCGGCGGCGAGGTCAGGTTTCATTCCGCCTATGACGGGAACTGCCTCGTCAACGCCTTCGCCGCCGGGCTGGCACGTGCCGATTCGATCTTCTACTCGGCAGCCTCGGGTGTGGGCATGCCCGTCGTCTATCTCGGCGCGCGTACCGGCCGCGACGGGGTCGGCGGCGCGACAATGGCCAGCGCCGGTTTCGACGCCGATATCGAGGAGAAACGCCCCACCGTGCAGGTGGGCGATCCCTTTACCGAGAAGCGCCTGCTGGAAGCCTGCCTCGAGTTGATGGAGACGGGCGCCGTGATCTCGATTCAGGACATGGGCGCGGCCGGACTCACCTGCTCGGCGGTGGAAATGGGCGACAAGGGCGACCTGGGCATCCGGCTTGATCTGGACCGCGTTCCGACACGCGAAGCCGGCATGACAGCCTATGAGATGATGCTGTCCGAAAGCCAGGAGCGCATGCTCATGGTGCTGCGCCCCGACCGGGAGGAAACAGCCCGCGCGATCTTTGAAAAATGGGATCTCGACTTTGCGATCGTCGGCGAAACCATCGCCGAGGACCGGTTCCTCGTGATGCAGGGCAACACGGTCCGTGCGGATATCCCGCTCAAGGCACTGTCGGGCAACGCACCGGAATATGATCGCCCGTGGGAGGAGACACCGCCGCCCGACCCGCTGGGCCCGGTGCCGGGCATCGACCCTGTAGACGGTCTGCGCGCCCTGATCGCCAGCCCCAACTACGCGCACAAGGCATGGGTCTGGGAACAGTACGACCACATGGTTCTGTCCGATACGGTGCGTGCGCCAGGCCTGGGCGCCGGGATCGTGCGAGTCGATGGCACCGACAAGGCGCTGGCCTTCACCTCGGATGTCACGCCACGTTACGTACGCGCGGACCCGCGTCTGGGCGGGCGGCAGGCCGTCGCCGAAGCCTTCCGCAACCTCTGCGCCTGTGGCGCGCGGCCGCTGGCGGCAACGGACAATCTGAACTTCGCCAACCCGGAGGACCCGGCCATAATGGGTCAGCTCGTCGGCGCCGTGACCGGCATCGGCGAGGCCTGCCGAGCACTCGACATGCCGATCGTCTCCGGCAATGTGAGCCTGTATAACGAAACCGACGGCACGCCGATCCTGCCGACCCCGACCATCGGCGCGGTCGGTCTGCTCGAAACTCTCGATCAGGTTATCGGCCCGTGTCCGCAGAACGGTGACATCGCGCTTGTGATCGGCGAAACGCAAGGGCATCTGGGGCAGTCGGCGTTGCTGGCCGAGGTGTTCAACCGTGCCGAGGGCCCGGCCCCGCCGATCAATCTCGATGCCGAACGCCGCCACGGGGAATTCCTGCGCGCGCATCGCGAGTGGATCACTGCGGCGACCGATCTGTCGGATGGCGGCCTCGCACTCGCCGCGTTCGAAATGGCCGAAGCGGCCGGTATCGGCGTGTCCCTGGATGACGACGACACGGCCATGCTGTTCGGCGAGGATCAGGCGCGCTATCTGCTGTCATGCGGCTTCGACGCGGCCGAGGCGCTGATGGTTGCGGCCGGCCAGGCGGGCATACCCATTGCCGCCGTCGGACGCTTTGGCGGCGACACGGTACGCATCGGGCGGGCCGAAGCCCCGCTGGCCGAGCTGTCGGCGCTCTATCGTCGCAGTTTCGAGGAAAGGCTGGGATAGATACAGGCGCAGCGCGGCCTTGTCAGCGCGCCGGCCGGCGACTAGCTTCTGCGCACCATCAAGCGGAGTATCCAGCATGCCAATCGCGGCTCAGGAGATCGAGGACTTGCTGCGCGAGGCTTTCCCCGATGCGCAGATAACCGTTACCGACCTTGCGGGCGACGGCAATCACTACGCCGCGGAAGTGATCGACGAGAGCTTTCGCGGGAAGAACCGGGTGCAGCAGCAACGCTCCGTCTATGCGGCCCTCAAGGGCAAGATGGATGGCAGCCATGGGGAGTTGCACGCCCTCGCCCTGACAACCAAGGCGCCGGAGGGGTGATACAAGGCACCGCCGGCCGCCCGCGCAGCCGCGCCAGATCCCATCGCGGACGCACCGCTACCCCCACGTAGCCGCGATCAACCCATCCGAACCGGGAGTTCACGATGACCGACGCCAAGACCAGGATCGACGAAACCGTTCAATCGAACGATGTGGTGCTCTACATGAAGGGCACCAAGACGATGCCGCAATGCGGTTTCTCCAGCCGCGTGGCGGGGGTGCTCAACTTCATGGGGGTCGAGTACGCGGATGTGAATGTGCTCGATGACGAGACCATCCGTCAGGGCATCAAGGACTATTCGGACTGGCCGACCATTCCGCAGCTTTATGTGAAGGGCGAATTCGTCGGCGGTTGCGATATCATCACCGAAATGACGCTCTCGGGCGAGCTTGACCAGCTGCTCGAAACCAAGGGGGTCAGCTTCGACAAGGCAGCCGCCGACAAGATCCGCGAAGCCAACGCCTGACACGCCGGCCACGGCAGCGGCCGCGACGGCGCATGAAACCACCCCTGGCTGGCAAACCCGGATCTCGGCGCGAACCGGCCCCGGCCGGGTTCGTCGCGGCATTCGGCGTACCCGCCACCACCCCTGCCCAGGATGCCAGAGGTGAATGATAGCGGATCGTAACTGCCGGCGCGCCCTAAAGTTCGAAGCGCCCCGGTTTCAGCCCTTGCGACGCGGCGCCATGGCCTGCGTGGTCGAGGAGAGCGCCTCCTGGCCCACCTGCGTGCTGCCGCGCACCAGATGGCCAGCGCAGCGCGCCGTCATCTCGGCCCCTTCGCGCGCGTCATGCGTGATACGCTCCAGCGAGCCGGCATACCATTCCGAAACGGCCTGCGCCGCCGTCGCCGGATCGCGCATCTGATTCTCACCGATATGCTGGGCGAGTTTGGTCGCGCGGCGCAGCGCTTCATGCCGGCGTTCGAACCAGTGGCGCGAGAACTCCTCCATCTCGCTCAGCATCTGATCCTGCACCTGCAGCATCTCGGCCGTCATCGCGCCGCCCATCGGCAGCTGTGCGAGGGCGCGCTGCGCATTCTCCACCATTTCGGAAAGCTGGGTCTCATTCGATTTCGATGTGTTCTTGGTTGCCATTCCTGGGCCTCCGTTAACTGAGTCGGGCAGACGCGGTGAGTATCCATCCAAAGCGCGCCAGAAACCATGCTGCGGATCAAGGCGAATCGCGCTTCTCGGCCGATTCGTGACCGCCACCCCGGATATCGGCCGATTTCCGCGCACGCGCGTGGGACTGTGCCCGCGGCATCCGCGCCGGCCGGGCCCACGTCAGATCAGCCCGCGCGTCCATCCGGGCTTGCCGCCAGATCGGCCAGAATCGGGCAGTCCGGACGTTCGTCACCAGCGCAGGCCTCGACCAGATCCGAGAGCGTGTCGCGCATCGCGCGCAGTTGCCGAATCTTCTCGTCGATCCGCTGCAGATGCTCTTTCGCGATGCCGCGCACATCTGCACTGGCACGCGACTCGTCCTCGTAAAGCGCGAGCAGACCACGGCAATCCTCGATGGAGAACCCGAGCGCACGCGCCCGGCCCAGAAAGGCGAGCTTGTGCAGATCCTGCTCCATGAAACGACGATACCCGTTGGCATCACGCGCGGGGCGGACAAGGCCGATATCCTCGTAATAGCGGATGGTCTTGGCCGGCAGGCCGGCCCGCTCGGCGACATCTCCGATATTCATTCCATCCTCCTCAAGCGGCGGGCCTGAGCACGGGCTCCTGCGCCGGTGCGGCCGTGCAGCGCGGGGCCTGTTCGGCGATTCTGGGCGCGAGCCCGCGCAGGCGCAAGGCATTGCTGAGCACAAAGACGCTCGACAGGGCCATGGCTCCCGCCGCCAGCATCGGCGACAGCAACACACCGAGCGCGGGATAAAGCACCCCGGCGGCCACAGGGATCAGCGCCGTATTGTAGAAGAAGGCCCAGAACAGGTTCTGACGGATATTGCGCATCGTCTGACGCGACGCATGCACAGCGTTCACCGCCCCTACCGGGTCACCCGAAACCAGCACGACATCGGCGGCCTCGATCGCGACGTCGGTACCGGAACCGATGGCAATCCCCACATCCGCCTCCGCCAGTGCCGGAGCATCATTGATGCCGTCGCCGACGAAGGCCACACGCGCGCCTGCATCGGCGCGCAGCGCCTTGACCGCATCCACCTTGCCTTCCGGCAGCACCTCGGCGACGATGCGGTCGATGCCCAGCTCGGCCGCAATGGCCTCGGCGGTCCCTTGCGCATCGCCGGTGATCATGGCGACCTCCAGTCCCTGTGCATGCAGCGCCTCGACGGTGCTGCGGCTGCCCGGCTTGACCGGATCGGCGACCGCCATGAGCGCGGCGATCTCGCCATCTATGGCCGCAAAGAGCGGCGTGCGCCCCTGCGCGGCCAGTTCGGAGGCCCGCCCGGTCAGCGCCTCCGGCACGTCCACCCCGGTCCGGTCCATCAGCCGGCGCGCCCCGATGAGCACCTTGCGCCCGTCGACCTCGGCGCTCAGCCCGTGGCCGGCAACCGCCTCGAAGCCGATGGCCTGCGGCAGCTCGAGGCCCCGATCACTGGCCGCGCGCAGCATCGCCTCGGCAATAGGGTGTTCGGACTGCGACTCGGCCGCCGCGACGATGCGCAGCACGGAATCCTCGTCGAACCCGCTTGCGGCCAGCAGATCGGTCAGTTCGGGACGCCCGCGGGTCAGGGTTCCGGTCTTGTCGAAGGCGACGACACCGACTTCCTGCAGCGCCTGCAACGCATCGCCCTTGCGAAACAACACGCCCATCTCGGCGGCGCGGCCGGTGCCGACCATGATCGAGGTCGGTGTGGCGAGGCCCATGGCACAGGGGCAAGCGATGATCAGCACCGAGACCGCGGCCACAAGCGCGAAGGTCAGCGTCGGCTCGGGACCGACCAGCAGCCATATGGCGACAGTCACCGCAGCGACCGCCATCACGATCGGCACGAACACCGCGACGACCCGATCCACGAGCGCCTGGATGGGCAGTTTCGCGCCCTGCGCGGCTTCCACCATCCGGATGATCTGCGACAGCACCGTATCGCTGCCCACCCGCGTCGCGCGGAAGACCAGCGCCCCGTTGCTGTTGATGGTCCCGCCGACGACCTCGGCGCCGTCGGCCTTCTCCACCGGCACCGGCTCCCCGGTGATCATGCTTTCATCGACCCAGGAGCGGCCCGACAGCACCTCGCCATCGACCGCGATCCTTTCGCCCGGGCGTACGTGAATACGGTCGCCCACGGCGATGTCCTCGATGGGGCGCTCCTCGACTTCGCCGTCACGCTCGACACGGGCGGTACGCGCCTGCAGCCCCATCAGCCGGCGAATCGCCGCGCCGGTGCGTCCCTTGGCCCGCGCCTCCAGCCAGCGACCCACCAGGATCAGCGTGACGATGACCGCCGCCGCCTCGAAATACACCGCACGCGTCCCTTCCGGCAGCACACCGGGCAGGAACAGGGCCACCACCGAATAAGCCCAGGCCGCCGATGTACCCAACGCGACCAGCGAATTCATGTCGGGCGTGCGGCGCAGCAGCAACGGAAAGCCCTTGGTATAGAATTGCAGGCCGGGCCCAGCCAGAACCACCGTCGTCAGGACAAACTGGATCAGCCAGTTCGTCTGCTGCCCGATGGTGGCCTCAAGCCAGTGATGAAAGGCGGGCACGACATGCGCCCCCATCTCCATGATGAAGACCGGCAGGGTCAGAACCCCCGCGATGAGCGCGCGCCGAGCCTGCGCCGTGGCCTCGGCAGCTTTGCCCTGCGCTGCCCCGCGCGGCACATCCTCTGCGCGCAGGCGGGCCTTGTATCCGGTTTCTGTGGCGACGCGCGCCAGCTGCGCCGGTGCGACGGTGCCTTCCAGGTAGCGCAGGTGCGCTGATTCACTCGCGAGGTTCACATGCGCCTCCAGCACCCCGGGGACCGCCTTCAGCGCAGCTTCCACCCGCCCCACGCAAGAGGCGCATGACATACCCTCTATGTCGAGTTTCGCCTCGGCGATCCGGGCCGGGTATCCGGCCTTGTGCGCGGCATCGGCGAGCGCCTGCGCATCCACACTGCCATCATGGGTCACCTCCACCGCCTCGGCGGCCAGGTTGACCGTCGCAGCCCGCACGCCTGGCCGCGCCGCAATCGCCCGCTCGACACGGCCCGCGCAGGACGCGCAGGACATGCCATCCACTGAAAACCGCAATTGCGTCGCCTGAGCCATGGCGCGACCCTTTCCCTATCCGGAACCTTCGTGGGGATATGGAGCTTCCAGCCACTGGAAGGTCAAGCCGGCACATGGAAAAATGCGGCCCGGGCATCGCCCGGGCCAGGTCTGCTGCCCGACAGTTCCCTTGCGGAACACCTTGAAGCCAGAAGACGGCCCGTGAGACGGTCCTGGCCGGTTCAGACTGCCGTTTGCGCAGGTTACATCGCGCAGAACGGCCCGAGGCGCAGAGCGTTCAGACAACCGTGAATTCCGCCGGGCTTTCGGTGCCGCCGCATGGTCACACAGCATCTGGACGCCGTTAACAACTGCGTATCACATTTGCGGTGACGCCACAACTTGTAGCTGTTCGCACCACAGATATATGCCGATATGGACACGGATCGCGCCGGCTCATTGGCCGGAAACGCGCCCCTCTCGGCGCTGATCGGCGGCGCCGATCAACCCCTGCGATGTCACCATCAGAGCATGCAACCCCGAATTCAGATCCCGCACCACGGTTTCATGCCCGAGCATCTGCAACTGCGCCGCCATCGCATCGGCACCGGGTCCCTCCTCGATGAAGGTCGGGCCATTGCGGTTGAGCACATGCGGCCGGTCGAATGCGGTCTGAAGATCCATTTCCCAGTCCAGAATACCGATCAGGGCGCTGGCGACATACGCAATGATGTTCGCGCCGCCCGGCGAGCCAAGGGCCAGAAACGGCACTCCGTCGCGCAGCACGATCGTGGGCGCCATGGAGGAGCGCGGCCGCTTGCCCCCCTCGACCCGGTTGGCCACGGGCGCCCCGTCTGCCACAGGGCGGAAGGCGAAGTCCGTCAGTTCATTGTTGAGCAGAAAGCCGTTGGTCATCAAGCGCGCACCAAAGCCCATCTCGATCGTGGTGGTCGCGGAGACCATGTCGCCATGGCGGTCGCGGATAACGAAATGCGTGGTCCCGCCCCGCGGCTGAGGAGCATCCGCACCCCGCGCCGCTGCGTCGCGCCAGGGCGGCGTACCAGCCTGCGCCGGGGTCTCCATCACCGCATCGGCATCGATCAGCTGCGCGCGTTGCGCCAGGTAGTCCGTGTTCAGCAGCCCTTCGGGCATCGACACGAAATCGGCATCCGCCATGTACAGCCCGCGATCCGCGAAAGCCAGGCGCCCCGCCTCGGCGATGAGATGGGCGGCCTCCGGCCCCGGGCCGATCCGCGCCAGATCGAAGCGTTCCAGCATACCCAGCATCTGCCCGACGGTCAGCGCACCGGAACTCGGCGGTCCCATGCCGCAAACCTCGTCGCCTCGGTACGACAGGCAGACCGGATCGCGCATGACCACCTCGTAACCTGCGAAATCCTCCATCGTCAGCAGGCCGGGTCGATCATCCGCGCGGACGGTGGCGACGATGTCGCGGGCGATGGAGCCGCTGTAGAAGGGCGCGGCACCCTGATCGCGCATCAGGCGCAGGGTGCGTGCGAAGTCGGGATTTTTCAGGCGCGTGCCGGCCGCCAGCGGTGCGCCGGCGGAGTCGTGAAAATAGGCCGCGGTGGCCGGGTGCCGGTCGAGCCCACGCGCACCCGCAATCGATTCGGCCATGCGCGGCGACACCTCGAACCCGTCCTCGGCAAGCTGCAACGCCGGGTCGAAAAGCCCGGCCCAGGGCAAACGCCCGTGACGTTGATGGATATGCTCCAGCAGCATCGGCACCCCCGGCACGCCGACCGAGCGCCCACCGATCACCGCGTCCCAGAAGGGCAACGGCGCGCCATTGTCGTCGAGCCAGTAATCCGGCGCCGCAGCCATCGGCGCGATCTCGCGCGCGTCATGGGCTGTCAGTTCATTGAGCGCCGCATCCCAGTAGAGCAGGAACCCGCCACCCCCAAGCCCCGAGCTCTGCGGCTCCACCAGGTTGAGCACGAGCTGAACGGCAACCGCCGCATCTGCCGCCGAGCCACCCGCCACGAGCACCTCGGCCCCCGCCTCGGCCGCCAGCGGGTGCGCGGCGACCACCATTTCCTGCGCCGCGGTGACGGTCCGGTTCGCGGCCCGCTCCGACGTATCTTCGGGCTGGACGGGGCGGTCGTCGGCGAAGGCGCCGGTTGCGACGCAAAGGGCCGCCGCCGCGGCCCGAATCGAAGCAAGGGGCATGGCGCATCCTCCCGTCTTGTCGCCACCCGGTATCGGGCGGCATCAGGTCCTGACTGCGTCCGACGCGTCGAGCCGCACGCCCTGACGTCCCGCCAGGTCGGTAAAGAACTGCCAAGCCACCCGGCCCGAACGCGCGCCGCGCGTCGTCGCCCATTCCAGGGCCTCGGCCCGCAGCACGGCGCTGTCGACCTGCACCCCGTAAGCGGCGCAATAGCCGGCCACCATGGCCAGATAGGTGTCCTGGTCGCAAGGGTGGAACCCCAGCCAGAGGCCGAAACGGTCTGACAAAGACACCTTTTCCTCGACCGCTTCCGAGGGGGTGATGGCCGTCTGGCGTTCGTTCTCGATCATGTCGCGGGGCATCAGATGGCGCCGGTTGGAGGTGGCATAGAGGATCACGTTGTCCGGTCGTCCGGCCACCCCGCCGTCCAGAACCGCCTTGAGCGACTTGTAATGCGTATCGTCGCGGTCGAAGGACAGATCATCGCAAAACAGCACGAATCGGCAGGGCGCGGCGCGGAGATGCTCCAGCAGCCGCCCGACCGAAGGCAGATCCTCGCGCTGCAACTCGACCAGTTTCAGCCCGGGTGTCTCGGCGGCAACGGCACCATGGACCGCCTTTACAAGGCTGGACTTTCCCATCCCCCGTGCGCCCCACAAAAGTGCGTTGTTGGCCGCAAAGCCGCGGGCGAACTGGCGGGTATTCGCAACCAGCGTGTCGCGAGCCCGGTCGATCCCCATCAGCAGGTCCAGCGCGATGCGATTGGCCCGGGGCACGGGTTCGATCCGGTCCGGCTCGGTATGCCAGACATGCGCATCGGCGGCGTCGAAATCGGGCGCCGGCATCGGCGCCGGGGCCAGGCGTTCCAGTGCAGCGGCGATCCGTGCCAGGCCATCGCTCATTCCCGGCTGCGGATCAGTCGTCATCCCACAATCCCGCCGCGCGCAGCTCGGCCTCGCGCTTCTTCTCCACATGCATCACGAGGCGGATCGACACCTCGTAGAGGCCATAAACCACCGTGAACAGGATCACCTGCGTGATGACATCCGGCGGTGTGACCCGCGCGGCCAGCGCCAGGATTCCGACCGCCGAGTATTTGCGCCCGGACACCAGCCCCTCGGAGGAAACCAGGCCGGCCTTACCCATCAGCGTCAGCAGCACGGGCAGCTGAAAGCAGAGACCGAAGGCAATGATGAACTTCGTCGTCAGCGACAGATATTCCTCGATCGACCCCTGAAAGGTCACGCCGGCAGCGGCCAGCGTGGACTCGACGCTTTCGCCTTCGGGCAGGTCGATATCATCTCCCGCCAGGGCACCAGGCTGCTGGAACCCGAGGAAGAAATCGAAGGCCAACGGCGTGACGATGTAGAAGGCGAAGGCAGCGCCGAGAAAGAACATCACCGGCGATGCGATCAGGAAAGGCAGGAAGGCGCCCTTCTCGGACTTGTAGAGCCCCGGCGCCACGAAGCGCCACATCTGCGTTGCAATCACCGGAAAGGCGAGCACAAAGCCACCCAGCAGCGAAATGCGGATAGCCACGAAGAACCCTTCCTGCAGGCGGATCAGGATCAGGTTGCAGCTTTGTCCCCGTGATTCCAGCGCACTGCACAGGGGCTGGGTGAGAAAGTTGAAGATCGGATTCCAGATGGTGAAACAGATCACCATGCCGATGACGAACGCCAGCAGCGACTTGATGATCCGCGAACGCAGTTCCGTCAGGTGCTCGATCAGCGGCGCGCCACTGTCGTCGATCTCGTCCTCGGTGCTCATGCCTTGTCCTGCTCAGCACCCTTGCGCGTGCCCGTTTTCGCGGTTGCCGCAGACTTGCCGGCGCGCTTTGCTGGTTTGCCCTTCCCGGATGTGCCACCGGATTTCGGCGCGGCACCCTTCGCGGCCGAGGCCGGCGCCGGCGCGGCGGTTTGGCTGTCCGCATCGGCCGCGCCTGCCGCGTCCTCTGCTTCGGACGCCGTTTCGCCTTGCGACGCGGTCCCCGAGCTTGCCTCGGCACGTTCGCGCGCCTCGCGCTCGCGCTTGCGGGCCAGCGCTTTCGTCGCCGGGCCCCGGCCCGGCTTTTTCGTACCGCTGCCTGCGGATTTCGCCGTTTCGGCGGTGGCGGCGTCGTCCTCGCCTTCAGCCTCTTCTTCCTCGGTGGCGCGCTTGAGGCCGCTTTGCATCTTGGACTTCCAGTCCTTCGGCCCCTTGGCGAGATCCTTCAGATCGTCAAAACCGGTGTCCGCGCCCGACGTCGCGTTCTTGAAATCCTTGGCGACATCCTTGACCCCGCTTTCGTCGGCGGCACTCTCCATCGCGCGTTGAAACTCGCGCGCCATGCCGCGCGCGCGCGAGACGAACCGCCCCAGATTGCGAAACAACCCCGGCAGATCCTTCGGGCCGATCACGATAAGCGCGATCACACCGATTACAAGAAGCTCGGTCCAGCCGATGTCGAACATGTCGCCTTACCCCGCAGCCGGGTGCCGGGCCGTCAGGCCTTGTCTTTTTCCTGTTCGGGCGTCACGTCGCGCGCGCGACCGAGGTCGGTCTCCTCCGACGAGCTGTCCTCCAGCTCCTCGGCACCTTCCTTGACACCCTTCTTGAACGACGTGATGCCCTTGCCGACCTCGCCCATCAGCGAACTGATCTTGCCGCGTCCGAAGAGCACGAGCACAACCACCGCGATCAGTAGCAGGCCGGGAAGACCGATATTGTTGAGCATGTCTGTCTCCCTTCGGATGCCGAGGCACGGCATCCCTTGTCTTTGCGTCCCTCACATTTATTGCTTCACGTCCGCCATTCAAAGCCCCAATCAGGCGCGAGGGGCAGGTTTTTTGACAGCGCCCTACAGGGTCGCATTCACGCCACCGCCATCGAGCAGCAGATTCTGCCCGACGATGAACCCCGCATGCTGCGAACACAGGAAGGCGCAAGCGGCGCCGAATTCGGCGCTGGTACCGTACCGGCCGGCGGGAATGCTCGAAGCCCGGCGGGCGCGCGCCTCTTCGAGGGAAATACCCTCGCGTTCGGCGACGCCGCCATCCAGCGCATCCGCGCGGTCGGTCGCGTGAATTCCCGGCAACAGGTTGTTGATGGTCACACCGCTTGCAGCGACCTGCCGCGCCGTTCCCGCGACATAGCCCGTCAGCCCGGCGCGCGCCGCATTCGACAGGCCAAGCACCGGAATCGGCGCCTTGACCGATTGCGAGGTGATGTTGACCACCCGTCCCCAACCGCGTTCCATCATCCCCGGCAGGAGAGTGCGGATCAGTTCGATG
>CAZMBT010000036.1:0-13527 GCA_964564395.1 uncultured Alkalilacustris sp. | reverse complement strand
CGGATACGCGGCTGTTCCGGCTGGAATATGGCGAGGCGCATGTGGCGATCCGCGCGGGCGCCGCACCGGAAGACCCCGACAACGTCGTTCAGCCCTTTCTTGTCCAGCGCCACGCGCTGTACGCCGAGGCCGACTATGTCGCCCGGCACGGCCTGCCGGGTGGCGAGGCTGAGCTTGCCGCGCATCTCTTCGCCGGTGGCGATGCGGCGGTGGCGCGCGTGCCCTTCCTGCGCTGGCTCGACGAAAATGTCCCGCGCGAGCGGATCGTTTTTCGCAGCGATGACCTTCGCACCCTGGAGGAAGCGGTGCTGTCGGGGGCCGGGTTGGGCTTTCTGCCCCGACATGTCGCCGCACGGCATGCCGGTCTCACCGAGGTTCTGCCAGCGCGCGCCGCCTGGGATGCGCCGCTTTGGCTGGTCACGCACATGGACCTGCATCGCAGTCTCAAGGTGCAGCGCTTCGTTGCGCATCTCAAGGCCGATGCCGAGGGATGGCCCCTGTCGAAGCCGAAATCATGACGGCCGTCGCGCGCCCCGCCCTTCGCGGGCATATCGCGATGCTGACCTTCTCGGCACTGGTTGCGGGATCGTTCAGCCTGGGGGCTCTGGCGGCGAACGAAATCGCGCCCTCGGCGATCACGACGGTGCGTTTTGCGATTGCCGCGGTTCTGCTGGGCGCGCTCGCCATTGTCGGCCCTGGGTTGCGGCGGGCGTATTTCGCGGCGCCGTGGCGTTATTTTCTGCTGGGCGGGCTGTTCGCGGCGTATTTCGTGCTGATGTTCGAAGGCCTGAAGACCGCGCCGCCTGTCTCGACAAGCGCGGTCTTCACCCTGACCCCTCTGATGAGCGCGGCGTTCGGCTGGCTGTGGTTGCGGCAGGTGACGACGCCGCGCATGGCTGCAGCGCTTGCCATCGGGGGCGCCGGGGCCTTGTGGGTCATCTTTCGCGGTGACCCGCGCGCGCTCGCGGCGTTCGAGGTCGGGCGTGGCGAGGCGATCTTCTTCGTCGGATGTATCGCGCATGCCGCTGTCACCCCGCTTCTGCGCAAGCTCAACCGGGGCGAGCCGCCCCTTGTGTCGACCGCGCTGGTCATGGTCGGCGGGACGATCCTGCTGGTGGGCTGGGGCTGGTCCGATCTGCGTGCGACGGCCTGGCTGGAGTTGCCGGCAATCGTCTGGGCCACGCTGTTCTATATCGCGGTCTTTGCCAGCGCCGTGACCTTCTCGCTGCTGCAATACGCCGCGCTGCGGCTGCCCTCGGCCAAGGTCATGGCCTACACCTATCTCGTGCCGAGCTGGGTGATCCTGTGGGAGCTGGCATTGGGGCAGGGGGTGCCGCCGCTCCTCGCGGTGCCGGGGGTCGTCCTGACCGCCGCGGCGCTGATGATCCTGCTCAAGAATGAGGATCCGGCGCCGACGGGTGCGGGGGTTGCAAAATAGGCGAGGCCTCGGCGTTCGCCGCATTTGGCGGTTCGGTGACGGGACCGGCGTCCGAGGCCAGCTCGGCCGCGAGGTAGCGCTCGAAGGCGTCGAGATGGACCGGCTCGAACTGCCCGAAGGCCTGCATCCAGACGCTTGCATCCCGCAGCGCGTCGGGTTCGAGCCTGCACCATTTGACGCGGCCCAGCCGTTCCTGCGTGATGAGCCCCGCCGCCGCGAGTATACCCAGATGCTTGGAAATGGCGGCCAGCGACATTTCGAAAGGCTCCGCGACATCGGTGACGGCCATATCGTCTTCGAGCAGCATGCCGAGGATGGCGCGCCGTGTCGGATCGGCGAGGGCCGTGAAGATGGCGTCGAGCCTGCTGGTCATGGGTGTCGGATACGCGCCCTGCTTCGTGAGTCAACCGAAAGGTTGAATGACCTTGCGCCCCCGAAACGGCCACCCCGGCCCGCCCCCTTGCCGGACGCCGATTGCAGGGAAAATGGATTATTTCGTTTAATCAGATACTTGCGGATCATGCGGCGGCAGCGCTTCGCGCTTGACTCTGTTGGGGCACGCTTCTAGCTTCCGCGCCGACATCAAGGGGGCAGGAGCGGATGAGCGATCCGGACCACCGGACGCGGCTGGCGAAGCTCGAAGCGCGGATCGCCGCGGCGAAGAAGGCGCGCGATCCGGTCCCGCGAAGGGAAGATCACCACAGTCAGGCGCAGGTGGCCTGGCGTATGGTGCTGGAGCTGGTTACCGGTCTATTGATCGGCTTCGGCATCGGCTACGGGCTCGACGTGCTGTTCGGCACCCGCCCGATCATGCTGGTGCTGTTCACATTGCTGGGTTTCGCCGCCGGGGTTCGGGTCATGCTGCGTACCGCGGATGAACTGAACACGGCGGCCGACAAGGGCGCGGCGGCGCAGGACGCCGACGACAAGGAAGAGGACGAGAGACGTGGCTGATTCCCCCGGTTTTGTCATCGAACCGATGAACCAGTTCATCGTGAAGCCCCTGTTCGGTGGCGACGCCGTGCACTGGTACACGCCGACGAATGTGACGCTGTGGATGTTCCTGACCATCGTCGTGGTCAGTCTGCTGCTGGTGGCGGGCACGCGTCACCGGGCGATCATCCCCTCGCGCGTGCAGTCGATCGGCGAGTTGAGCTATGGCTTCATCCGGCAGATGGTCGAGGATGTGGCCGGCAAGGATGCGCTTCGCTTCTTCCCGCACATCATGACCATCTTCATGTTCATCTTCTTTGCCAATGTGCTCGGGCTGATCCCGTTCGCCTTCACGCCGACATCGCATATCGCGGTCACGGCGACGATGGCGCTGGCGGTGTTCATCTCGGTCACGGTTCTGGGCTTCGTGCTAAATGGCGCAGCGTTTCTCAAGCTGTTCTGGATCGACAGCGCGCCTCTGGCGCTGCGGCCGGTGCTGGCGCTGATCGAACTGATCTCGTACTGCGTGCGTCCGGTCAGCCATTCCATCCGTCTCGCCGGGGCGATGATGGCCGGCCATGCCGTCGCGAAGGTCTTTGCGGGGTTTGCCGGCGCGCTGGGTGTCGCCGCTTTCGTTCCTATTCTCGCAGTGACGGCGCTTTATGCGCTGGAACTGCTGGTGGCCGTCATACAGGCCTACGTCTTCACCATCCTGACATGCGTCTATCTGAAGGATGCGCTGCATCCGAGCCACTGATCGGCCGTCAGGATCCGAAAACAGCCATTCCAACCACAGGAGAAAACTCATGGAAGGCGATATCGCAGAGCTGGGCAAATTCATCGGCGTGGGCCTGACCGCCATCGGCATGGGCGGCGCCGCGATGGGTGTGGGCAACATTGCCGGCAATTTCCTGTCGGGCGCCCTGCGCAACCCGTCGGCGGCACCCGGACAGACCGCGATGCTGTTCATCGGCATCGCCTTTGCCGAAGCGCTCGGGATCTTTTCGTTCCTCGTCGCGCTTCTGCTCATGTTTGCCGTCTGAGCTGACGCTCCTGTCTTGTGGCCGGGCCGGGATCTCCCGCGCCCGGCGTCACGAACTGGGCGCCGCTGAAGGAGGCCGGTATGGCTGAGCCAACCACAACGGGCAATGACGCGGTCGGCATGCCGCAGCTCGATTTTTCGACATTTCCCAATCAGATCTTCTGGCTGGTCGTCACGCTGGTGGTGATGTACCTGATCCTGTCGCGGGTTGCGATTCCGCGCATCGGTACCGTCCTCGCCGAACGCAGCGGCGCGATCACCAACGACATCGCCGCGGCGGAAGAGCTCAAGCAAAAGGCCGCGCAGGCCGAAGAAGCTTATGAGAAGGCGCTGGCCGACGCGCGGGCCGAGGCGGCGAAGATCGTCGAGAAGACCAACGCCGAGATGCGCGCCGAGCTCGCCGAGGCCATCGCCGAGGCCGATGCGAAGATCGACGCGCAACAGAAGGAATCGCAGGAGCGCATCGCCGAGATCGAGGCGAACGCGCTGGAGACGGTACAGACAGTCGCGCGTGAGACGGCGCAGGAACTGCTGGCCGAGCTGGACGTGAAGGCCGATGCCGACACCGTGAAAGCCGCCGTCGATGACAACCTCAATCAGAAGGGGACAACATGATGCTGCGTCATGCCATTCCGGCTGCAGGCGTCATCACCGGCGTCCTCGCGGCGCCCGCGGCAGCTGCGGTCGAGGGAAAGCCCTTCTTCTCGCTCTACAACACGGACATCGTCGTCGCGATTGCCTTCGTGATCTTCGTCGGGATCCTGGCCTATTTCGGCGTGCACAAGTACATCCTTGCCTGGCTCGACAAGCGCGCGGACGGCATCCGCAACGATCTCGACGAAGCCCGCAAGCTGCGCGAGGAAGCACAGTCGCTTCTGGCCTCCTACGAGCGCCAGCACAAGGAGGTGCAGGGGCAGGCCGACCGCATCGTGGCGCGCGCCAAGGAAGAGGCCGCGCAGAGCGCGCGTGAGGCGAAGGCGGATCTGGAACGCTCCGTCGCGCGGCGCATGCAGGCGGCGCAGGAACAGATCGCAGCCGCGGAACGGGCGGCGATCCGAGAGGTTCGCAATCAGGCAGCCACTATTGCGACGGCCGCCGCGCGCGATGTGATCGCCGAACGGATGAGCGCCGAGCAGGCAAACAAGCGTATCGACACATCCATCGATGAGGTCGAGAAACGGCTGCACTGAAGCGGTTGCGGAACGCCGGCCGCCGCTTCGCTCCCTCGGGATCCGATGGCAGCGCCCGTCACTGCGGTGGCGGGCGCGTCGGTCTCTGGTGGCATCGCTTGCGCAGGGTGCGGCGGATCAGCCTTGCGCCGTGGAGCGCCCCTGATCAGCGCGACTGCTCGTGCTCATACCGTTGTCGCGCGATGGCCTCGTTCCTTTCGCACTTCTTCAGATCGTGCAGCGTTTCCTCGACGTAGTCGAGATGCGCCTCGACGGCGCCCCGGGCGCGTTCGGGGTCGCGCGACTGGATGCCGTCATTGATGGCGCGATGCTGATCGAGGAGCATCTCGCGCGTCATGCGGCGCTTGAACATCATCTGTCGGTTGTAGAACACCCCTTCGCGCAACAGGTCGAACATGGCGCGCATCATGTGGAGCATGACGACATTGTGCGACGCCTCGACGATCGAAAGGTGAAACTCGGCGTCGAGCCGGGCTTCCTCGGCCGGGTTGCGCTTGGCATGGGCGTCTTCCATCTTGTGAAAGATCGCGTCGATGACCTTCAGATCGGTTTCCGAACCAAGTCGCGCGGCCCGCCCGGCAGCCATGCCCTCAAGATCGCGTCGAAACGACACATAATCGAAGACCGCTTCGTCGTGATTGGCGAACAGCTCCATCAAGGCGTCCGAGAAGGCCGAGCCAAGCACCTCCGCGACATAGATTCCGGCCCCCGCGCGGCTGGTGAGCAGCCCGCGATGCTGCAACTCCGCGATGGCCTCGCGCAGCGACGGCCGCGAGACACCGAGTTTCTCGGCAAGCTCGCGCTCGGCGGGCAGGCGCTCGCCGGGGCGCAGGATTCCCCGCAGGATCAGCAGCTCGATCTGGCGGACCACCGATTGCGCCAGCTTTTCGGAATGCACCTTCTGAAACGGCATACGCGACCTCCTACGCGGTCGGTGGGTTGGAGCCCGGACCGGGCATCGCGACCGGGGCCGGATGGCTCCGGCCCCGGCATGCTCCCACGCGACGTCGCCTGGTGTCAGGCCTCGGTCGGGCGAATGATGATCTCGACGCGACGGTTTTGCGCGCGCCCTTCCGGCGTCAGATTGGTTGCCACCGGCTGCGTCTCGCCGCGCCCGATCGAATTGATGCGCCGGGACGGAACACCGGCATCGATGAGGACGCCCGCCACCGAATTCGCCCGGCGTTCGGACAGGTTCTGGTTGTAGCTGGCCGCGCCGGTGCTGTCCGTGTGGCCGATAATCTGGATCCGGCTGTCGGGATAGCTTTGCAGATTGCCGGCCATGGCGCGCAGATCGCGCCGCAGATCCGGGCGTACGGTTGCGCTGTCGGTGGCGAACAGGATCTCTTGCGGCATCGTGACGACCAGCTCCTGGCCGGTGTTGCGGATGTCGATGCGGTCGTCGCCGAGGTCGCGGCGCAGATCCTGCGCCTGCCGGTCGAGTTGAGCGCCGATGACGCCGCCCGCTGCGGCCCCGATGCCGGCGCCGATCAGGGTGCGGCCCAGCCGACTTCCGCTGCCCGTCGCTGCAGCGACCGAGCCGCCCAGCGCCGCGCCCGCCAACGCGCCGCTGCGCGTGCGATCGGGCGCGCCCGTGTAGGGGTCCGTGCAGGCCGCCAGAAACAGGATGCCTGCGCTTGCCAGTATGATAGGTGTCTTGGATTGCATCTCGTTGGCCTCGCTCATGCGCTGCCGCGTTCGGGCAGCTCGCATGGTATTCATATCACCCCGCCGCAGGCGCGAACAGAGCCCGTGATGGGTATGAGAAGGTTAGGTCGAGCCCGGCGCGTTGTCGTGCTGCGCGCTCTCGCGCGCCAGCATGGCGCGCTTGATCGGAAGGCCCCAGCGATACCCGCCCAGCGCCCCGTCGCGACGCAGCACGCGATGGCAGGGGATCAGCGGTGCGAGCGGGTTGCGTCCGACCGCAGTGCCCACGGCGCGATGCGCGCCGGGGTTGCCCACCGCCGCCGCGATATCCGCATAGGTGGTCACGCGGCCGGGTGGCAGTCGCAGCAGCGCCTCCCAGACCTTGCGCTGAAATGGGCCGCCAAAGACGTGCAGCGGCAAGTCGGAGTCGTTGCGCGACAGGGCGCGCCGCGCCAGCGGCTCCACGGCGGGCCGGTCTTCGGTGAAGCTGGCACCGGGCCAGCGCGCGGCGAGGTCCGTGAAGGTTGCGTCAGCCCCGTGCACCGCGCTGAAGCCCAGCGCGCAGAGGCCGCGATCCGTGGCCATGGCCAGCATCGGCCCGAACGGTGAGTCGCACCAGGCCCAGCGTATGGTCAGCCCCCCGGCAGCGCGGGCGTATTCGCCGGGGGTCATGGCCTCCCATGTGACGAACAGATCATGCAGCCGCCCGGTCCCGGACAGGCCGAGGCGCTCGCCGACATCCAGCGTTGTGTGCCGCGCGGCCAGCAGGCGCCGCGCATGATCGAGCGCCAGATACTGCTGATACCGCTTGGGCGACACGCCGGCCCAACGGCTGAAGACACGCTGGAAATGTGCGGGACTCAACCCGACCCGGTCGGCCAGCGCCTCAAGCGTCAGCGCGGTGCCGCCCGGCGAATCGATGATGTCGAGCGCGCGCGCGATGACCCGGTAGTGATAGGCGTCGGTTTCGGTTCGTGAGGTCATGCTGCGATACGGGCTCCGGCAGGTGAGGGATCGGATCATGGCATGCTGCCAGAAGGTCGGCGACCCGAAAGCTGCGCATCCGACGGCTTGCCGCCCGTTCGCGGCTGTTGCATAGCATGCCAATGGCACGTCAGCTCGACTATCGCAGCATGCACGAGATCTTCAGCCGCTTCCGGCAGGCCGACCCTGCGCCGGCCGGCGAGTTGGAGCATCGCGATGCCTTCACACTGCTGGTCGCGGTCCTGTTGAGCGCACAGGCCACGGATGTCGGCGTCAATCGCGCGACACGCACGCTTTTCGCCGTTGCCGATACGCCGCAGGCGATGCTGGCGCTGGGCGAGGACGGCGTGGCGCAGCATATCCGCACCATCGGGCTGTATCGCAACAAGGCGAAGAACGTCATCAAGCTGTCACGCATCCTGATCGAGCACCATGACGGTGTCGTCCCGTCGAGCCGGGCGGCGCTGCAGGCCCTTCCCGGGGTTGGGCGCAAAACAGCCAATGTCGTGCTCAACATGTGGTGGGGCATGCCGGCGCAGGCGGTGGATACGCATATTTTCCGGCTGGGGAATCGCGCCGGGATTGCCCCCGGAAAGGACACCCTGACCGTTGAGCGCGCGATCGAGGATCACGTACCGGCGGAGTTCCAGCGCCATGCCCATCACTGGCTCATCCTTCACGGCCGCTATGTGTGCCGCGCCCGCAAGCCGGCCTGCGCCGAGTGCCTGATCCGCGATCTTTGCCAGTTCGAGGACAAGACCGGCTGACGCGCGCCGGGCTCAGTCGCCGAGCTTGGCGTGCACCTCGTCCAGGTCGATCTCGCCAATCGGCATCTTGTTGGCCGGGTTCTCGAAATCGTAGCGGAACAGTTCGAAATCGCGCTTGTACATCTCGTAGACCAGATGCATCGACAGGTCGTCGAAATAGTCTTCGACCGGGTGGGCGCGTTTGGGACCGTGGCCTTCCGATTCGTTGAAGCGCGGGATCGCGTTCAGATCGACGGGGTGGCGGCATGGGATGTTGTCGAGGACCTGCTGCATGCCCGTGTTGAAATCCTCGGTGAAGAAGATGTGGTCGTAGCGTCCGCCATTGGCGATGAAGGTTCCCACATGGCCCGACACGGCGGACCAATGGATGTCCGGCTCCATCGGCTTGCGCCAGCGGACCGTGTCGCGTGCAAAGAGCAGGAAGCGCCGGAAGCTGGCGATCTGGTCGAAATCCCCCTCGACCGTGATGCCGTATTTCTGGATCAGCAGCGGCACGAGGTTGCCGCGATAGCGCTTGCCGTTGCGCTGAATGCCGCAGATCTTGTCGAAAAAGGATGACAGGATCCGCGTGTAGGGGTTGCGAACGCAGGTGAAGGCAAAGCTGCCGTGATTGCGCACGTTCTCTGTGATGCGCGGCTGGCTCGCCTCGATGGCCCATTTGTGCAGCCCGTCACGGGCATCGTGAATGTCGCCGTCGAAGAACCGGCCATGATCGCTGTAATACATGATCTGACCGATGGTGGAGCAGGCGCATTTCGGTACCACACGATACACCACGCTCTCGCTCTCGGTCATCCAGGTTCCCGGAAATCCCATCTCGCGTTCGTCTCCGCCCAGTGTGTCACGGCGCGTCTGTGGCCGCGAAACATGGCAGGAAGAAAGCACCATGGTGGCATCTTTTCAATCCGGTGCTTACGGGGGTACACAGAACCGGCTTGATGGATCTCTCGAAGGGCGGGGCATGGCGCGCATTGCCTACATACTGCTTTGCCACAAGGACCCAGAAGGGATCATCCGGCAGGTTCGCGAACTGACAGCCGCCGGCGATGCGGTCGCGATTCATTTCGATGCGGGTGCGTCGTCAGCGGCCTTCCGGCGGCTCTGCGATGCGTTATCCGGCGAAAGGGGCGTGGTCTTCGCGCGCCGAAGGGTAAAATGCGGCTGGGGCGAGTGGTCGCTGGTGCGCGCGACTTTGAACGCGCTGGAGGCCGCATTGGCCGCGTTTCCGGATGCGACGCATTTCTACATGCTGTCGGGCGACTGCATGCCCATCAAGACGGCCGAGCATGCGCATGCCGTGCTGGACGCCGAGGACGCCGACTATATCGAGAGCTATGACTTCTTCACCTCCGGCTGGATCAAGACGGGACTGCGCGCCGAGCGGCTGATCTATCGTCATTTCTTTAACGAACGCAGCTCGAAACGGCTGTTCTATGGCGCCATGGCGCTGCAGCGGCGCCTCGGTCTGCGGCGCGCCATCCCGGCCGATATCGAGGTGATGATCGGTTCGCAATGGTGGTGCCTACGCCGCACGACCGTGGAGGCCGTCATCGGCTTTTGCCGGGCACGGCCGGATGTGGTGCGCTTCTTCGCAACGACATGGATCCCGGATGAGACGTTCTTCCAGACCCTCGTGCGCCACCTTGTTCCGGCTACGCAGATACGCAACCGCACGCTGACATTCCTGATGTTTTCGGATTACGGGATGCCGGTGACCTTCTACAACGATCAGCATGATTTCCTGCTTGCGCAGGATTTCCTGTTCGCGCGCAAGATATCGCCCGAGGCGACCGCGCTGAAGGAGAGCCTCGGTGCGCTTTACGCGCAGACGGGGCGCAGCTTTGTCGCGTCGGGGGGCGGGCGTCGCCTCTACGGTTTTCTGACCAGTCGCGGCCGCGAGGGGCGGCGCTTCGCGCGGCGGTTCTGGGAGCGCGACAACAGCGTCGGGCATGACCGCGAGCTCGTGATCCTCGTGTGCAAGAAGTGGCATGTCGGGCGGCGGTTTGCCGGTCGGCTCGGCGACATGCTCGGCGTGCCCCGGATGTCCTACCTCTTCGACGAGCGCGACACCCCCTTGCCCCATCTTGGAGGCATCGAGACCACGCTGGAAAAGCGTGCGCGCCACCGCCGCGCGCTGGTTCGGATGCTGTTCGATTATCACGACACCGATCGCCTGATCCTGTGCGTCGACCCTGACAACCTCGCGACGCTCCGGGATTTCGAGTCCGATCCCTGTGTTACGCGGATCGCCGAGGTTCAATGCGCGTTTTCCGATGAATACCTTGCCGGGCACGCCCGCCGTATCGGACTCATCGGTGCCGAGGCACCCGGCGCGCTCGTGCAGCAACTGCTACCGGCCCTGCGCCAGGATATTCGTTATGAAAGCGACCGCCTGCGCGATGCCGGGTTCGCGCAATTTCGCCGCATTCGCGAGCACGATTCCGCGGCGCGCAATGCCGCGGCCCTCGCGGGGCTGCTCGATATCGGGCAGGAACAGGCGCTGGACATCGCCACGACCGAACACCTATTTGACGACTGAAACCCGAGGACCGCCATGACCTACAGCTACGACGACCAGAATATCTTCGCACGCATCCTGCGTGGTGAGATCCCCAGCGACAAGGTGCTGGAGACCGAGCACAGCCTGGCCTTCAGGGATATCGCGCCGCAGGCGCCGCATCATGTCCTGGTCATCCCCAAGGGGCGGTATGTCTGCTACGACCATTTCGCGCAGGAGGCCACGGATGCCGAGATCGTGGACTTCACGCGGGCGATCGGGGCGGTCTGCCGGCAACTCGGCGTGCAGCCGGGCGACGGCGGAGAGGGGTATCGGATGATTTCCAATACCGGCCGCCATGGCGTGCAGGACGTGCCTCATCTGCACGTACATGTTCTGGGCGGCCGGGTTCTGGGGCGGATGCTGCCGGGGACGAAGGACACGGCCTGAAACCGCGGCGGTCTCCTATGCGGCGCTGTCTCGCTCGGACGTCAGCGCGAGGAAGACATCCTCAAGGTCGGGGTCTTCGCTCGCCACGTCGCGGATGACGATCCCGGCTGCGCGAACCGCGTCCAGGATCGCGTTCGCCGCCGTCACCGACCGACGATAACTGAATGCGAGCGCGCCGTCATCGCGACGCTGCAACGTCACGCCGTCAGGCAGCGGAATCTGGTCCGGTGGTGGGGTGTCCGGGTGAATGACCAGCGTCTTGCCGTCGAGCTGCGACAGCAATGCGGCGGTGCTGTCGCGCACGATGACCTTGCCGTGGTTGATGATCGCGATCTCGTCGCACATCGCCTCGGCCTCTTCGAGGTAGTGCGTGGTCAGGATGATGGTCATGCCCTGCGCATTGAGCTTGCGCACATTGCGCCACAGCATCTGGCGCAGCTCGATGTCCACACCGGCCGTCGGTTCGTCGAGGACCAGCACGTTGGGGTGATGCACCAGCGCCTTGCCCAGCAGCAGGCGCCGCCGCATCCCGCCCGAGAGGTTGCGCGCGTACGCCTCGGCCTTGTCCGAAAGGCCGATGAGGTCGAGGATTTCGTCGGTGCGCCGCTGCGCCTTCGGCACGCCGTAGAGCCCGGCCTGCACATCGAGCGCCGCGCGCGGCGTGAAGAACGGGTCGATGTTGAGTTCCTGCGGCATCACGCCGATCGCCGCGCGGGACTGGCGCGGATTCACGTCCTGATCGAAGCCCCAGATGCGCAGCCGGCCCGACGTCTTGGTCACCAGCCCGGCCATGATGTTGATCAGCGTGGACTTGCCCGCGCCATTGGGGCCGAGCAGCCCGAAGATGGACCCGGCCGGGATCGTCAGATCCACATTCGACAGGGCCTCCTTGGGAGGTTCGGTCCCGCTGGCGGCGTAGGTCTTGCTCAGCGCCTCGATCTCTATGGCGTCGCGTGTCACGAATGCTGCTCCTGCTGCGCGGCGGGGAGCCGCTGATCCGGCACCTACATAACTGCGCGCGCGCGCGATAAAAAGGGCACACCAACCCGGGCCGCCGGCAGGGGCTTCGCCGTTCCCGAAGAGGCGCCCTTGTCACTTGCCGCGCGCATGGATAGCGTGCCGGCGGCAGCATGAGGCCGGTTTCATTGCGGGAGGCGTATAATGGATCTTTTTCTTTCTTTCGAAGGACGTATCGCGCGCGGGCGCTGGTGGCTCGGGGTGATCGTCTTGCTGCTCGTGATGATCGGTCTGAACGCGATGATCGCTGTGCTGTTCGGTGGCGGGTTCATCGGCAGCGTGCTCGCCCTGCTCGTCACGCTGGCGGCGTTCTATCCGGTTCTGGCGCTGGCGACAAAGCGCCTCGCGGATCGCGGCAAGCCGCCGATGCCGCGTCTTGCGTTCTTTTACGGTCCTGCGGTGCTGATGACCTTCATGTCCACCTTCAATATCGGCTACCGGCCGATGAGCACGCCCCACATGGAAGGCATGCCCATGGGGCAGGCCGGTGCGACAGAGGTCATGGTGCCGGGTGCCTTTGCGGGTCTGGTCGGGCTCGTGGCGTTGATCGCGGGGATCTGGGCGCTGGTCGAACTGGGCTTCCTGCGCGGTGATGCGCAGGACAACGCCTACGGCCCGGCGCCGCAATAAGGTGCGCAGCCGGACCATCCCGCGTCTTGCCGATGGCGTGATGCGGGGTATTATTCCGGTGACAGCAAATGCCCCGCCCCGCGAAGAGAGGTTGGAAATGACCCGCGACACAGCCGCGCCCGGCGCCCCGGAAACGCAAATCGTTCGTGACTATCGCGTGTCCTGTGATGGCGGCGAGGGGGCGCTGGGCCATCCGCGCGTCTGGTTGACCCTGCCGCGCGAAACCGGACGCGTCACCTGTGGCTATTGCGACAAGCTCTTCATCCACGAGGATTTCGTGGATGCGTCCGAGCGGGGCGCGGCCGGCTGATCCGGCGTCCGGTTCGCCGATACAGATGGAAGGATCGGCCGCATGAGTTTCGGCAATGGGTGCCATCTGCATCTGATCGATGGCTCGGGGTTCATCTTCCGCGCCTTTCACGCGCTGCCGCCGCTGACCCGCAAATCAGACGGTGCGCCCATCGGCGCTGTCGCCGGGTTCTGCAACATGCTCTTCAAGTATCTCGACGGCAATGACGGGCGGGACGCGCCGACGCATGTCGCAGTGATCTTCGACAAGGGCAGCCATACCTTTCGCAACGATCTCTATGCCGAGTACAAGGCCAATCGCGCCGAGATGCCCGAGGATCTTCGCCCGCAGATCCCGCTGACGCGCGAGGCCACGCGCGCCTTCAACATCGCCTGCATCGAGCAGGAGGGGTTCGAGGCCGACGACATCATCGCCACGCTGGCACGCCGCGCGCGCGAGGCGGGCGGACGGGTTACCATCATCTCCTCGGACAAGGACCTGATGCAGCTGGTCGGCGGCGGGGTGGAGATGCTCGATGCGATGAAGAGCCGCCGCATCGGTCCCGAGGAAGTCGAGGAGAAATTCGGCGTCGGCCCGGACAAGGTGGTGGATGTGCAGGCGCTGGCCGGGGACAGCGTGGACA
>CAZMBT010000035.1:0-13666 GCA_964564395.1 uncultured Alkalilacustris sp. | reverse complement strand
CCAACGAAGCCTTCGCCGCCCAGGCCTGTGCGGTCAACAAGGACATGGGCTGGGATCCGGACAAGGTGAACGTCAATGGAGGCGCCATCGCGATCGGCCACCCCATCGGCGCGAGCGGGGCGCGCATCCTCAACACGCTGCTGTTCGAGATGAAGCGGCGTGGCGCCCGCAAGGGTCTCGCAACGCTGTGCATCGGCGGCGGCATGGGCGTGGCCATGTGCCTCGAGCGTTAACTCCGCCGTTACATCGCCTGCGCGCGTAATAAAGTTGCGCGCAGGCTACAGTTTTTGTAAGCAGATATCAGTTTGTCAGGATCGGGAGGAAGCATGGCTCGGACAGCACTCGTGACGGGCGGAACCCGCGGCATCGGCGCGGCGATCGCGATCGCCCTGAAATCGGCTGGCTGCAAGGTCGCTGCCAATTACGCCGGCAATGACGATGCCGCCGCCAAGTTCAGCAAGGAGACGGGCATCGAGACCTTCAAGTGGTCGGTCGCCGATTACGGCGCCTGCAAAGAAGGCCTCAAAAAAGTCGAAGACGCGTTGGGACCGGTCGAGATCCTGGTCAACAACGCCGGAATCACCCGTGACGCGCCATTTCACAAGATGACGCCCGAGCAGTGGCGCGAGGTCATCGACACCAATCTGACCGGCGTGTTCAACATGACGCATCCGGTCTGGCCGGGCATGCGCGAACGCGGCTTCGGGCGGATCATCACGATCAGCTCGATCAACGGGCAGAAGGGCCAGTTCGGCCAAGCCAATTACGCCGCATCGAAGGCGGGCGATCTGGGCCTGACCAAGACACTGGCGCAGGAAGGCGCCGGCAAGGGAATCACCGTCAACGCGATCTGCCCGGGTTACATCGCCACCGACATGGTGATGGCGGTGCCCGATAAGGTGCGCGAGGCGATCATCGGTCAGATCCCGGTCGGTCGCCTGGGCGAACCCGAAGAGATCGCGCGGTGCGTCACTTTCCTGGCCTCGGATGATGCCGGATTCATCACCGGCTCGACGATCTCGGCGAATGGCGGCCAGTTCGTCGTCTGAGTCGGGTCGCCCGAACGGCCACGCCTATTGTCCGGCCCGCAATGCGGGCCGGATCGCTTTCGGATCCTGACACGGCTCAGGCCGTGCTGAGGCGCTCGATTTCTTCCTTCAGTCGAAGCTTGCGCTTTTTGAGCTCCGCGATTTCAAGGTCAGATGCCGCCGGGCTGCGCTGAGCTTTCTCAACCTTTTCCGACAGGGACTGGTGCTTGCGGCGAAGCTCCTGGAGATGCGCATTCAACGACATGTCGTCCTCCTCTGATGCTGAGACCCCGATTGCAGCACAGTTCCTGAGTCGTGTCACGCGCCGGTATGCAGAAAATGCGAAACACCCTCCGCGACGGTGGAGAATTGCCGAAGCATTCAGCCGCCGCCGGTTTCGGACATGGCGGCGCCGTCGCGCAGCACTGCGCGCGCCCGGGGGGTCAGATCCTCGCCGTCACCAGTATGGCTGGCCCCGGCATGCAGGATCAGCGGCGCGTGCAGCCTGAAGGGCCCGCGCGCCCCCTTGCGCGCCTTCAGGATGACGCGCGCCGCATCCCTTCCTTCACGCGGCTGCACCGGCAGAACCTCGACATCGCCGGCCCGCCCGTCCAGCGCGGCCAAAACATCCGGCAACCGCGCCGCCTGCTGGATCAGCGTCAGCCGCCCGCCGGATACGATGCGCCGCACCGCAGTGTCGATCCACACTGCCAGCGGGGTTGCCTCGCGCAGCGCGGTCTCGCGCCCGACAGGGCGCGCGGCAGTGCCCGCACCCGACCGGAAATACGGCGGATTCGCCATGACATGATCGAACTGGCGTTGGCGCAGCTCCGCCGGCAGATCCGCAAGATCGGCCTCGGCAACCTGCAACGCGATGTCGTTGAGCGCGGCATTTCGACACGCGAGCGCGGCATAAGCCGACTGCAGCTCCACCCCGAAGAGCGCGAGGCCGGGCACACGCCAACCCAGGCAAAGGCTGGCAACACCCGCACCGCAGCCCAGCTCCAGCACCGACTGCCCCGAACGCGCCGGGACTGCTGACGCCAGCAACACCGGGTCTATTGCCGCGCGGTAGCCGTCGCGCGGCTGAAGCGCCACGATTCGGCCATCCAGGAACCGGTCCTCGGTCAGGTCAGTCGTCGCCCAGCGGGACATCGTTTTCGGCCAGGATCGCGCGCGCGCGGAAATGGTCCTCACGGCGCACCATCAATCGCCGCGGCAGGATGCCGATCGACCCCTCAAGGACACTCATATGGACGTCGATGTCGAACACCTCTATATCCTCTCCCTCAAGGAGTGCCGAGGCATAGGCAATGACGGTGGGATCGGTTGTGCGCAGCAATTCCCTCATGCGACCTTCCTAGCCACAAGCGCTAGCCGATGTCGAGCATACTGACAGGACCGTGATGAGTCTGGACGCCGCAGCATCGCCGAACCCCCAGGACCAACTCGCGCGACACCTCGCGGGCGACATGGCTCTGGTGAATGCGCTGATCCGCGAGCGCATGGCGTCCGAGAACGCCCCGCGCATCCCCGAGGTCACCGCTCATCTGGTCGATGCCGGCGGCAAGCGCCTCCGGCCGATGCTCACCATCGCCTGCGCGCGGCTATGCGGGTATGAAGGCCCGCATCACATCCATCTCGCCGCGACGGTGGAATTCATCCACACGGCGACGCTGCTGCATGACGACGTCGTCGATGAGAGTCGCAAACGCCGCGGGCGGCCCAGCGCCAATCTGCTTTGGGACAACAAGTCGTCGGTTCTGGTCGGGGATTACCTGTTCGCGCGCGCCTTTCAACTGATGGTCGAGGCCGGCTCCCTGCGGGTGCTCGACATCCTCGCGGATGCGTCCGCGACGATCGCCGAGGGCGAGGTCCTGCAGCTTTCGACGGCGCGGGATCTGGCAACCGACGAGGCGCTGTATCTGAAGGTGGTGCGGGGCAAGACGGCCGCGCTCTTCGCGGCGGCCTGCGAGGTCGGCGGTATCCTCGCCGGTGCGCCCGAATCGCAGATCACCGCGCTGCGCCGCTATGGCGACGCGCTGGGCATCAGCTTCCAGGTTGTGGACGATCTGCTCGATTACGGCGGCGCCAGCAGTGCCATCGGCAAGAATACCGGCGACGATTTCCGCGAGCGCAAGCTGACGCTGCCGGTGATCAAGGCGGTCAGCCACGCCGACGAGGCCGAGCGCACCTTCTGGCAGCGCGTTATCGAGCGCGGCGAACAGCACGACGGCGATCTGGAGAAGGCACAGCGGCTGATGGCGCGCCACGGCGCGCTGCAGGCGACGCGCGCCGATGCTCTGAGTTGGGCGGATGAAGCGCGCACGGCGCTGGACGAACTACCGCAAGGCCCCTTGCGCCCGATCCTGGACGGTCTCGCGCGACAGGTCGTTGACCGAATCAGCTGACCGGCCAGATGCGCCGCAGCCGCATGCCGGCGCCCCTTAGCCCCCCGAAGGGCACCCATGCAGTTCGACCGCGCGATCCCCGCCGACAAGCGTCAGGCGCACACCGTCCCGATCGAGCGCAAGCGGGGCGCCGTCGGCCGACGCAATATCGGCCGTCGCGGTGACGCGCTGGCCGTCGATCTGCATCGCGGTGTGCGACACCCGGATATCGGCATCGGCATGTTCCAGCACGGCCGCTTCGAGTCCGGGCAAATGCGTCACCGACACGCTGGCCGTCAATGCGAGCGCCCCATCGGCCCCCGCCGTGACGCGGCAGGCGTGATCGCCCACACCCGCGGCCGACGGCGAGTCGGGTCGGCGATCGAGGGCGCGCTGGATTTCGGAATCGGGCGCCCCTCCGGCGGGCAACTCCGCTTGCAGACGAAGCGTGGCGGGAATGCAGATCTCGCGGCAGATGCCGATTTCCACGCGCGTGTCGATCTGGATCGGCGCCCCGTCACGCTGGGGCACAACCTCGAAGGGCAGGATGAGCTGCCGCCGATAGCCGATACTGCTGAACCCCGACTGGTCGAATACCTCGGGGCGCGGCCAGTGCAGGGTAACCTCCTCCAGGTTCGTCGAGTCCGACCAGTTGAATCGCGGCGCGATACCGGCAATGCCGGGCCGGCGCCAGTAGGTCTTCCAGCCCCTGTCGAGATCGATCTGCAAGGCCGCCATATGCGTACCGCTTTCGGTACGCCAGCCGGGGCGCAAGGTTGCTTGCATCACGTCATCCGGATGCACACCCTGCGCCGCGCCGTCCACCGGGTTGGACATCACGGCGACGGCCGTCGCCACGACACAGGACCAGAGCATTTTTTTCATGCGGCGACTGTACGCTGCATGCTTGCCGGTGGAAATCACATTTCGGCGAAGATTTTCGCTCCGCAGTGGGTCGCGCGCTATCTACAAGCTTGCGTTTTATCCTGCCTCGACCACATGCTAATGCGATGAACATGCAAGGCGACTCGATGAATCTCAGCGGCAAGCTATTGATTGCCATGCCCGGTATGGGTGATCCGCGCTTCGACAAGGCGCTGATCTTCATCTGCGCCCATTCTGAAGAAGGCGCAATGGGCCTGATAGTCAACAAGCCCCTGCCCGACCTTAAGTTCGGCGACCTGCTGGAGCAGCTCGAAATCGAGCGCGGCGACGAAAGCGCGCGCGATATCCGGGTGCATCTCGGCGGTCCGGTCGAGCATGGCCGCGGCTTCGTGCTGCACTCCGCAGATTACAATGCCTCGGACTCCACGCTTAGCGTTGATGACCGTTTCGGGATGACAGCCACGCTCGATATCCTGGAGGATATCGCACGTGGCGACGGCCCGAGCCAGTCGCTCTTCGCGCTCGGGTACGCCGGTTGGGCACCCGCGCAGCTCGAGGAAGAGTTCCAGCAGAATGGATGGCTCAGCTGTGACGCGACGCCGGAGCTGGTTTTCGGGGCCGACGATGTCGGCAAATGGTCGGCGGCGCTTGGGACCCTGGGGGTCGATCCGCTCACCCTTTCGGCGGCGGCGGGGCGCGCCTGATCGCAGCATGCACCGGCGGCCATGGCCCGGGCGCGGCCTGAGCTGCGCGCGCCCACCATGTGCCGGGTCCGATCAGGCCCGCGGCTTCAGGTGGGGTGCGAACCGGTCAAGGACCTCACGGTAGATCGCGCGCTTAAACGGCACGATGGCTTCGACCAGCGCGTCGGGGTCAAACCACCGCCAGGCCGAGAACTCGGGGTGCTGTGTGTCGATATCGATCAGCGATTCATCGCCCTGCAGGCGCATCAGGAACCAGTGCTGCTTCTGACCCCGAAAGGCACCGTTCCAGACCTTGGGCACCAGCTCGGCGGGCAGGTCGTAATAGAGCCAATCGCCCGTCCTCGTGACGATCTCGACATTCTCCCGCGCCACGCCGGTCTCCTCCTCCAGTTCGCGCAGCGCCGCTTCCTGCGGGGCTTCGCCGGGGTCGATGCCGCCTTGCGGCATCTGCCAGGCCGGCGCGCTCGAGTCGCGGCGCTGGCCAGCGAAGACATGGCCGTCGCGGTTGATCAGGACGACCCCGACGCAGGGCCGGTAGGGCAGCTCGGCGTGCGCATCGTCCGGCGCCGCATTCCCGGCGCCGGTGTCATCGTCAGTGTCCATTTCGTGCCATCGTGCTCAGCCCCTTCAGGATGTCGATGGCATAGGCCAGCTGATAATCCTCTTCGCGCAGCCGGGCGGTCTCCTCGGCGCGGCGGCGCTCATCCTCGAGCTGTCGCTGCTCCTCGTCGCTGATGCTGTCATTGTCGAGCCGGCCGCGCAGGTCGGCTTCGGACCGCCCCTGAGGGCGCACCGACTCGTCGTCCTCGACTGCAGCGCGTCGGCGCGGCTGCTCGACCACGATGTCGGGCGACACGCCGAGCGCCTGAATGGAGCGCCCCGACGGCGTGTAATACCGCGAGGTCGTCAGCCGCATCGCCCCGTCGCCACGCAGCGGCATGACGGTCTGCACCGACCCCTTGCCGAAGCTGCGCGTGCCGACCACGATCGCACGACGATGATCCTGCAACGCCCCCGCCACGATCTCGGAGGCCGACGCAGAACCGCCATTGATCAGCACGACGATCGGCTTGCCTTCCAGCATGTCCCCCGCGCTTGCGTTGAAGCGTTCGCTGTCATCGGGATCGCGGCTGCGCGTCGAGACGATCTCACCCTGGTCGAGGAACGCATCCGCCACACGGATCGCCTGATTGAGCAGACCGCCGGGGTTGTTGCGCAGATCCAGCACCATCCCGTTGACGGCCTCCAGACCGCCCGCATCCTCGATCGCATCGCCGAGGCGCTCCTGCAGGTTGGGGAAGGTCTGGTCGTTGAAGGTGGTGACCCGCAGCACGACATTGCCATCCTCGACGCGCGACCGCACCGCCTCGATGGTGATCGTGTCGCGCACGATCGAGATGTCGAAAGGCTCCGACTCGCCGTCGCGCAGGATCGTGACGATGATCTCGGAGCCCTTGGGACCGCGCATCATCTCGACCGCTTCGTTGAGCGTCAGCCCCATCACCGACTCGCCATCCACATGGGTGATGAAGTCGCCCGCCTCGATCCCGGCATCATCTGCCGGGGTGCCGTCGATGGGCGAGACGACCTTGATGAAGCCCTCCTCCATCGTCACCTCGATGCCGAGCCCGCCGAATTCACCGCGCGTCTGCACGCGCATGTCTTCGAACGCGTCAGGGGACAGATACCCTGAATGCGGATCGAGCGAGGTCAGCATGCCGTTGATCGCCGCCTCGATCAGATCGGCCGGATCGACTTCCTCGACATACTGCGACCGCACCCGCTCGAACACGTCGCCGAACAGATCCAGCTGCTGATAGACGGACCGGTTCGCGGAACTCTCCTGCGCAACCAGCGGCCCGGCGACCTGCGTCGTCAACAACGCACCGGCGGCGATCCCGGCGCAGGCTGCCATCGCGAACTTCTTCATGGCGTCGTCCTATCTCTTGTCTGGGTGAACCAGGGCATCGGGTTCACCGGCTCCGTGTCATGTCTAATCTCGATATAGAGCGTTTCGCTCCGATTTTCGCCACCTGTTGCACGTGCGCGGGCAATGAATTCTCCGCGATCCGGGTCCTCGCCCCCCATCAACCCGATGGCCTCGCCTTCAGGCAAGATGTCTCCAACCTGTCCATACACCGAATCCAGCCCCACCAACACCAGCAGGAACCCGCCGCCCGGGTCAAGGACAACGACATTCGAGTGATCGAGCAGCGGCCCGACATAGCGGATCGTTGCCGCCGCGGGCGTCGTTACCAGCGCGCGTGGCGCCGTCGCGATGCTGATCCCGGGCCGGCGCACACCGGCCGGGTCTGTCTCGCCGGGTCGGCGCAGCAAGGTTCCACGCACCGGCAACGGCAGCGTCCCACGCGCATCGGCAAAGTCGCGCGACGCCGTGGCCCCGCCCTCGCTCTCCGCATCCGCTGCGCCTTCCATAAGGCCGCGCGACAAGGCGTCCAGCGTGTCTGCACTGGCCATGAGCGCGCGCAACGCCGCCGGATCGTCGATGACGCGGCGCGGAAGGTCGCGCCGGTCGGAAATCGCCTTGCTCAGCTCCGTGCGCGCCCTTTGCAGCGCGCGCAATCCGTCACCGAGCGTTTCGGCGGCCTGCTCCTGAGTGCTGCGCAGCGCGGCGAGTTCCTCGAGATCGGCGCGCAACGCCTCGGCCTCGGCCTGCAACGACGGCGTCACCTCGGCCAGCATCATGCCCGACCGCGCGGTGCCCAGCGGCCCCGACGGGTGCAACAGCAACAGCGGTCCCGCGCTACGCTCCATCGCCGAGAGGACGCCGACCAGCCGCGACACCTCTTCATGACGCGATTCGAACCGCCGCCGGATCGCGGCCTCGCGCAGCGCGGCGTCGCGAAGCGCCACGCGCAGCGCCGCGAGCCCGCGCTCATGCGCGGTGATCACCTCGGTCAGCGCGGCAACGCGATCACGTGCGCCGGCGGCAGCCTCCAGCCGCTCCATCGCCGATTGCAGCGCCTGCGCGGCCGCTTGCGCCTCTTGCGTCGCATCGTCGGCCAGCGCCTTGCCGGCCGGGACCAGGAGGCTCAGGGCAACGAAGGCGGCACGCAGGATCATCATCGCCGGATCAGGCTTTCGCCGGTCATCTCGGGTGGCGTGGGAAGCTCCATCAGTACGAGGATCGTGGGGGCGATATCGGCCAGCCGACCCGAAGCCAGCCGGACCCCCGCCTCGCCCCCGACCAGGACGACGGGCACCGGATTGGTGGTATGGGCGGTATGCGGGCCGCCGGTATCCGGATCGATCATGGTTTCGCAATTGCCGTGGTCAGCCGTGACCAGCATGACCCCGCCCGCCGCGTCCAGAGCGCGGCAGGCGCGGCCCAACTCGGCATCCACGGCCTCGACGGCCCGGATCGCGGCGCCCAGATCGCCGGTGTGGCCCACCATATCGGGATTCGCGAAGTTCACGACAATCAGATCGTACCCCTGCCCGATAACCTCGGCCAGCTTCGCGCCGACCTCGGCGGCGGCCATCTCGGGTTGCAGATCGTAGGTGGCGACAGCGGGACTTTGCGGCATGGCCCTGTCCTCGCCCGGCTCCGGCGCCTCGCGCCCGCCATTGAGAAAGAAGGTGACATGGGGGTATTTCTCGGTCTCGGCGAGGCGAAACTGCCGCAGCCCATGCGCGGCAACCCATGCGCCAAGCGTGTTGACGATATCACGCTTGGGAAAGACCGTCGTCATGAAGGCGCTGTGCGCCTCGGAATACTCCACCATGCCCAGCATCGCCGCCCAGCGCGGCCTGGCGCCAGTATCGAACTCCGCGAAATCCGGCGCGCCAAGCGCCGCCAGGATCTCGCGCGCGCGGTCGGCCCGGAAATTCAGGCAGAAGACGCCGTCGCCATCGGCCGCGCCGGTGTACCCGTCAAGGACGGTCGGCGCGACGAACTCGTCGGTCTCGCCGCGCGCGGCCGCCTGCGCGACGGCGGTGCGGGCGTCGGGCGCGCGCGCATCGGCGCGCCCGCAGACCATGGCATTGTAGGCGCGCGCGACCCGGTCCCAGCGATGATCCCGGTCCATCGCCCAGTACCGGCCGGTCACCGTCACGATACGCGCGTTCCGCGGCAATGCCGATTCGAGCTCGGCCAGAAAACCCGGGGCCGAATCCGGCGCGACGTCGCGGCCGTCGGTGATCGCGTGAATGACCACATCGACGCCCGCATTGCAGATCACCTCGGCGGCGGCGACAAGATGGCGAAGATGCCCATGCACCCCGCCATCCGAGACAAGCGCCATCAGATGCGCCGTTCCGCCGCTGTGCCGCAACCGATCGATGAAATCGGTCAGCGCCGCGGCACGCGCGAAGCTGCCGTCCTCGATCGCCAGATCGATCATGCCCAGATCCATCGCCACCACGCGGCCGGCGCCGATATTGGTGTGCCCCACTTCCGAATTGCCCATCTGGCCGCGCGGCAACCCGGCATCCGGCCCATGCGTGACGAGCTGAGCGGCAGGCCCCTGCGCCATGATGCGATCGAAAACCGGCGTGCGGGCCTGCGCGACGGCATTCCCCGCTTCATCGGCCGACAGCCCCCAACCGTCGAGTATGCAAAGAACCACGGGTTTCGGTGCGCTCATACCCTGCCCTTGTTGCTGCGTCGCCTTCGCTGCTGGCGTTGTAGGTTCACAGGGCCAACCGGGCAAGGCGTCGCGTCACCATTCGCGCTCGACGGAGCGCGCGCTGTTTCAGAGCCGGTGATAGGGCGTCCCTGCCAGGATCGCGGCAGCGCGGTAGAGCTGCTCGCTCAACATGACCCGGGCCAGCATGTGGGGCCAGACCATGGGCCCGAAGGACAGGCGCAGGTCGGCCCGGCGTTTCACCGACTCCGAGACCCCGTCAGCACCACCGATCACGAAGGCGGCCGTGCCGACCCCGTCGTCGCGCCATGCCGCAAGCGTAGCAGCGAAATCGGGCGACGTCATTGTCGCGCCTCGCTCGTCGAGCACGCACAGCCTTGCGTCCGGCGCAAGCCCACGCAGCAGCAGCGCGCCTTCGCCTGCGGGGCCGCCGGCCTTGCGGTCCTCAACCTCGCGCAGCTTTGCCTCTCCCAGCCCGAGGCCGCGCCCCGTGCGGGCGAAGCGCTCCAGATAGTCGGCACACAGGCTGTGCTCGGCCCCCTTGCGCAACCGGCCGACGGCGCGGATTTCGACGCGCATTCAGGTCTTGTCGGAACCGCCATCGGCGGATTGCCACATCTTCTCGATCTGATAGAAATCCCGCACTTCCGGCCGGAACACATGAACAATCACGTCGCCGGCGTCGATCAGGACCCAATCCCCGGCATCGCGCCCCTCCGAGCCTGCGGTAAAGCCGCAGCGCTGCTTGAGCCGATCGATCAGCTTCTCGGCAATCGCGATGACCTGGCGCGAGGAGCGGCCCGAGCAAACGACCATGTCATCTGCCATCGCCGAGCGCCCCCGCAGGTCGATCGTCACGACATCCTCGGCCTTGTCGTCTTCCAGCGATGTCAGGATGATATCGAGAACGGCGGCATCTCTCGCCGCCTGCGCTTGCGCGGTCACGCCCGCGCCTGTCGTCGCGGCCCGATCTCCGGCCGCTCGCTGCATGTATGACAGAACATCGTCCTCCTTGATCTGGCGCCGGCCCAACGCCGGCACAGGGCCTGACAACAAAATAGCAACGCTCAGGCGCAATCTCAACGGCCGCGTTCGATTCGCTGTCTGCGCCGGCGACAAACCGCGCCCTTGTCGCACCCGAGGATCGGCGGCCGGAATCGCGCGACTGGGACGCCCCCTACGGCACGGCGCAGGAACCCGGATCAAGCACAGGCGGGCGATATTGCGTCACGCCGGGAACAGGCATAGATAGGGGGCATGATACGGTTTTTCGACATTGATGACCGGGCCCGCCTGCCCTGGAGGTTTCACGGCCTGGCGCTGTCGCTTTGCGAGCGCGGTTGAAACCGTCGCGACGCCCGCCCGTTTGAACAGTCCAGCCACAATGCGAGGCCAAGAGCCATGAGCGCACCGAAAACCCTGTATGACAAGATCTGGGACGCCCATCTTGTCGATGAGTCCGGCGACGGTACCAGCCTGATCTATATCGACCGCCATCTGGTACACGAGGTCACCAGCCCGCAGGCCTTCGAGGGGCTGCGCATGGCCGGGCGCGCCGTGCGCGCGCCGCAGCGCACCATCGCGGTGCCCGATCACAACGTGCCGACGGACCCGGATCGCTCCAAGGGCATCGCCAACGAGGAATCGCGCATCCAGCTCGAGGCGCTCGACCGCAACGCGCGCGATTTCGGCGTGCATTACTACCCGGTCGACGACATCCGCCAAGGCATCGTGCATATCATCGGCCCCGAGCAGGGCTGGACCCTGCCCGGCATGACCGTGGTCTGCGGCGACAGCCACACCGCCACGCATGGCGCCTTCGGGGCGCTCGCGCATGGCATCGGCACCTCCGAGGTCGAGCATGTGCTCGCCACCCAGACCCTGATCCAGAGCAAGTCGAAGAACATGAAGGTGCAGGTGGACGGCACCCTGCCCCCCGGCGTGACCGCCAAGGACATCGTGCTGTCGATCATCGCGAAGACCGGCACCGCGGGCGGCACCGGCCATGTCATCGAATATTGCGGCGAGGCGATCCGCGCGCTGTCGATGGAAGGGCGCATGACGGTGTGCAACATGGCCATCGAGGGCGGCGCGCGCGCCGGGCTGATCGCCCCCGACGAGACCACCTTCGATTATGTGCGCGGCCGCACCCATGCGCCGAAGGGCGCGCAGTGGGAGGCCGCGATGGCCTGGTGGCAAACGCTGCACTCCGACGAGGACGCGCATTTCGACAAGGTCGTCAAGCTCGACGCCGCCGAGATCACCCCGGTCGTGACCTGGGGGACCAGCCCGGAGGACGCGCTGCCGATCACCGGCGCGGTGCCCGACCCGGCCAGCTTCGAGGGCGGCAAGGTCGATGCCGCGAAGCGCGCGCTGGAATACATGGGACTCAAGCCCGGCACGAAGCTTCAGGACATCGCGGTGGACACCGTCTTCATCGGCTCGTGCACCAATGGCCGCATCGAGGATCTGCGCGAGGTCGCGCGCGTGATGGAGGGCCGGCGCGTCAAGGACGGGCTGCGCGCGATGATCGTGCCCGGCTCGGGCCTCGTGCGCGCGCAGGCCGAGGAAGAGGGCATCGCGCAGAAGCTGCAGGAGGCCGGGTTTGAGTGGCGCCAGGCGGGCTGCTCGATGTGTCTGGGCATGAACCCCGATCAGCTCGCCCCCGGCGAGCGCTGCGCGGCGACCTCGAACCGCAATTTCGAGGGTCGGCAGGGCCGCGGCGGGCGCACCCACCTGATGAGCCCCGCCATGGCCGCCGCCGCCGCGGTCACGGGGCGGCTGACGGATGTGCGCGAGCTGGTCGGGTGAATTACCAGAAACCCTGGGCCTTGTTGCGAGCCAGGACGACGCTGGCTCCGAGATAAACCACGAGGTCCAGGCCGAACCCGACCAGGATGATCAGCTTCTTCGAGAGGTTTCCGGCACGAGGCAATCGCTTCAATCGTTTCGTCAGGAAATGGAAATGCACGAAACCGTGGGGGTATGTCGGTGTCGCCTGCCTGATCGTATCGGATACGAAGCCTTCGCAGGCCGAAACCTTCTCGAGGAACCTTGCGCGCTCGGTCACGTCTCGTGGCGCTTGCTGTATCGCATCAAAAATATAGGCGTTGACCGCGCTTCCGACGACAAGCCGAATCTGATGCCTTACAAGCGAGAAGACTTTGGATTCGGACTGATAGACATGCGAAATCGCCTCATCACATTCGACCCGCTCCCGGTGCTCCGGTTCGGTCAGAAGCCGCGTGACGAGCATGGCCCGGAGAAATCCGTCTTCGACCGGAAGGCCGATGGGCATGTATATCTGCCGCGCAACCTCCCCGCGCAGGGCGTAAAGCCCCCCGGCCAGAGAATTTCTCATGTCGCCCAGCGTACCGCCTCCCAGCAGGATCAGCCGTTCCCGAAGGGTCAGCCGTTCCTTTTCGGCCAGATCCTTCCTCGGCCAGCTCGTCGCGACATCAAGCTGCGGATTCGCGGCGAGGCGGTCCGCCAATCGGCGAAACGTCTCTGTCGAGGTCAGCTGAATATCCGCATCGATGCAGATAAGGATATCCGCGGGCTCGGCGACGTGATGGACAAAATGGTTCCAGGTTCTGGATTTCCCCGAAGTCTCGAGGTCGACAACGTGAAACCGCTCGGCATGCGCCAGAGTCCTCGCACGCTCCCGCGCCGCCGCCACGGTATTATCGGTGGACCCGTTCGAGAGAACGAACACCTCGGGCGGCACATCGCATGCAAAAATATCCTGCGCATCGATATCTGTGAGCATCTGAGCGATGCTGGCGCCTTCATTGTGCGCGAAGACACCGATTGCGATCTTCATGCCGAACTCCGGCCATGTCTGCGCCCGCTGCACCCTATCCCGCGAGTTCGCAGGAACCAGGCCGGTTGGCATATTGCCAGCCACGATGCATTGTCATTCCCGTCTGGCAAGTACAGGTTCACCCTCGCCGAAAGTCAACCATGAAAGGCTCTGAGCATGCAACCCTTCACCCAGCTGACCGGCATCGCCGCGCCGTTGCCGATGGTCAATGTCGATACCGACATGATCA
>CAZMBT010000034.1:0-14048 GCA_964564395.1 uncultured Alkalilacustris sp. | reverse complement strand
CCCTCACAGCTATCAACACCATGATTTATATACGAAATACCAAGCTCAGGACAGCAAAATCAGCGGACTACTTGGGGAATGCGGGTTGGAGAGTGTCACATAAATGAATGGCTATCGGAATCATTTGATCCGATTTAGAAAAATTGGTTATGCAGTGATTATCGCTGAGGATCTTTCACAGTTTCCTGCTTCGCACAGTAATGCCATGTATGAGGTGTCGAGATTCCAACCCCAATATCTGAACACCCTGGTCTCAGCGATATCGAAAACGCCATCGTCTCCGCTTGGACGGGGGCCGGCTCGACCCCGTTCATCGCCGATGTCCGGCTGGGCACGGCAATGCGGGAAACTGCGATCTCCGCCGTTAGCGCACAACCTCTCTGGCGGCTCCTAACCCGCGCGCCCGCCCTCGGCGTGTGGGCCGTCCTCTATCCTCTCGCCGCGCGCTACGGGATCTCGACGCGGGACGTCTACGCTCATATCAGCGATTTCGTCGGTGAGGACTTTTCCGAAACCTCCTCGAGGAACGACCTCAAATCCCGCTTCCGGCGCGCTGCACGCCACCTCGGGCTTCCGGTATCCGGCAACGAACCCACGGATCTCTTCTTCGCCCCGCTGGGGCCGGCGCATTCCCAACATCCGGATCTCGCGCGGGCCTTCGTGGGCGCCGCCCTGTATGTCGGCCCTCCAGCCATCGAGGACACGCCCGCCGCACGGGCCTGGCAGCGCCGAGCGGTGCGGGATCGCTGTCCCACCCTGACACGCCTTCATGCCACGATCGACTTCGATCGATCGGCCTATTGCGCGCGCCGGTTCGAGGCATGGCGGCGTGGCGCCGCCCCGCAAGGCGCGGCTGAAACCCGGCTCTTCGAGGCCTATGACGCCGCCGCGCGCGTCTTCGGGCGCACCCGGACCGACCTCGTGGGTCCGCCCAGGATATACTGGACCGGAGATCATCTCGCGCTCGAGGCCGAGGCTTCTCGCGTGAGCCAGCGCATCAAGACCGGGCTCTTTCCGACCCAGATGGCCGGGTCACAGCGCTTGCGGATCGCGCCGCCCTGGCCCGACAAGTTGGCTTGGAGCGCCGGCAATATCCAGCAGGACGTCCCGTTCGCGCCTGCGCCAGGCGAGGTTCTCCTTTTCGACGCCGACAGCGGCGCAGTCATGGTGCGCGTGAGCGGGTCCGAAGGTGCGGTCGACATTCCCGCCCTGCACCTTGTCGCCCTGTCACGGTCTCCCTTCCGGTGCACCAGCTTCGGCGACGCGATACCTTCCGCGGATCCCGAGATCTTCGTCGCATGGGTCGAATCCGGCGAGACGCTCCGCTTCGAGGACAGGTCCGACCTCACCCTGCACACTCCCGCCGACGCAGCCCTATGGATCGACGGAACGGCGCTTGGACGCGATGGCAGCCATGCGCTCTTCGCCTGCGACGGCAGTCTCGTGCTTCGGATCGACCCCGACATCGGCGGCCAGGGCCGGGTCGTCAGGGCCCGGCACGAAAACGAGACGCGGTTCGTGTCCATCCGCGTCGGTGCCGACGGGCTCGCGACCCTGCCCTTCGCCGATTTCGGACTTGATGCGCAGGCCGATCCGCGCCCCGTCGTCTTCGAGGTTCTCGCCCCGGGAGCGGCCGGAGACCCCGAGGCGCGCGCCGAACTGTCCACAACCTGCTGGATATGGCCGGGCGTTGCCGCGCCCCAGGGCGATCTTGAAAACGCGCCGCTACCCGCGACTTTCGACGCGGCGAGATCGGCAGGCCTCACCGTGGAGACTCAGACAGTCTCTGTCGATCCGCGCTCTGACGTGGAGGCTCCCATCCTCGCCCTGCGGAGAGAGAGCAACACGAGGGAGTTTCGCCTTGCCGCGCGCAGCGAGAAGCTCTGGCACTGTCGCATTGCCACGGGGGAGCGGCACTACGTTCCTCGCGGCGCCACACTCACCCTTGGCCATGAGAACCGGCACGACACGCTGCTTCTGAGGTCTCCCGACCGCGACGCCACCCTTCTGGTCTTGGGAAAGGAGAAACGCCGCCCGTTTCTGCAGCGCCAGAGTCTCGAGATCGGCGCGGCAGAGATCGAGACGCAGGAGAGCGGCGATGACCGGATTGCACTCCGGCGCGCCGACGGGCGTGTCGACCTTCTGGCACGGATCCAGCGTCTCGACGATCCCACTGCCATGTCCGTGGACGAGAGCGACGACGCTCTCCGCCTCGTCTTCGCGCCTGTCCGGCCGCTCGACGCGCTGCGGCTGCGCATCGAGGACACGCAAGGGCACGTCCGGGAGGGCGACCACACCTTCGGGCGCAACCCCGCGCCGAACGCGCCGCTCCACGGCGTCTCCGTGGATAACGACATGGAGACGGACCGCATCGCTGTCAGGATCGACAAGCGACGGCATCGCGGACCAGCTCGCGCGATGCTCCTCGTCCGCACCGGTGGCGAGGAGGATTTCACCCCGCTCCGGGATGCGACCGGCGCGCCCGTCGCGCTGGGCCTGCCGGGGGAGATGAATAGCCCCGTCCTCCGGGACCTGCTGCATTTTGCCCAGTTTCTTGTCGACCCGGAGCCCGAGGCGCTGGGAGGCCAGCTGTCGGCGGCGATCGCGCCCGCCTACGAGGCCGCCTTCGCGCCCTTTGCTCGCTCCGGGATGTTGAGCCCGGTCAAGTCGGTCCTGGACGTCTCCCGCCAGGACGGCGAGCCACCAAGGCATGATCTCGCCGGCGTGGCGCCGTGGCTCTTCGAGGCGCCGCTACACGCCTATGCCGGGTTGTCCGAGACTTCGGGCCTATCCCCTCTGGAGCGCATGAAGGACATCCCGGCGCCCGCATCCGCTCCTTCGATCCACGGCGACACACCAGCGGCGGACTGGCTGGTCAGCCTGGGATCGGACGACGACATCCCACCGGCTCTCGGTGCCGCTGCACTCCAGCACGCGTTCCGGATCCTGCGTTACAGGATGAACGAGACAGACCTGCGCATTCTCAAGGGGCAAGGGGCACAGGCCAGCACGGCGCGCCTTCTGTGCGATACCCATGTCGCCGAACTGGACCTGCTTCGCTCCTTTGACCAGGGCGGCGGCGGAGACCTTCGGCCCGCGCGCTTCGCGGCACTGATCGAGCGCTTTGCTCGCGCCTGCGCGGAGCGTCGCGCCGCGGCCTTCATCGACGACCTCGAGTTCCGGACCGGCTTGTCCCGGCGCGAGGTCGGCCAGGTTCTGACCCTCATCCTCCGGGCAGGGGTCGAGTTCTTCGTCTATTTCCGCGCACTCTGGACACGCGCCATCGAGCAGGACGCCTCCGCATGACCAACCTCGACCCCAACCAGTTCCGCGATCATCTCAACCGGACGATGGCCCGTTTCGTGGCGACCTCGTCGCCCATCAACGAGATCCGCGCACCAGAACTTGCCGAACAGCTCCGCCGGAGCATCGGCGCGCTGAACTTCGTGAAGGGCCCTTATGTCGAGACCCTTCCGGACTTCGAGAAGGGAGAGAGCCTCGCCGATCTGCATGCGCGCGGACGGCTGGCGCCGGAATGGTCGGCTTTCGCGAAGAACGCCCCGTCCGTCTGGACCCGGCTTCTTCACGCCCACCAGGCCGAAGCTCTGCGGCGCGAGGAAAACTACCTCGTCGCGACCGGGACCGGGTCGGGCAAGACCGAGAGCTTTCTCTACCCGCTCGTCGATGACATCCTCGCCCGGGGCGACCTTTCGAGGCCGGGGGTGCGCGCGATCCTCGTCTACCCGCTCAATGCCCTGGCCAACGACCAACTGGGACGGATTTCCCAGCTGCTCTTCCGCGATCTCGGAGACCCGGGGATCACGCTCGGGCGCTATACGGGGCAGGTCAAGTCCCGCGCCACCCGAGAGGAGGAGGTCACCCGGCTCCGCTCGACCCCGAGTTTCGTGGAGGCCTTCGGCGAGGACGCGGACGTCCCCGGGAACTGGCTTCTCTCACGCGCCGAGATGCGTGCCACGCCGCCACACATTCTCATCACGAACTACGCCATGCTCGAGCACATCCTGCTCCTGCCAACGAACCGCCAACTCCTGGCCGGCGCGGATCTTCGCTGGATCGTGCTTGACGAAATCCACACCTACGCGGGCGCCCAGGCGATCGAGGTGGCCTTCCTTCTGCGCCGCCTCAAGGCTCACCTCGGGATCCCGGACGAGCGTGTCTGCTGTGTCGGCACATCCGCCTCGCTCGATCCCGGCCGCAAGACGGAACTCGCAGGCTTCGCGTCGCGTCTTTTCGGCGAGCCCTTCGCCGGAGAGGCCGCGGTCATCACCTCGCAGAGGAAAGCTCATCCAAGCCTGGCGCGGAGACCCTCGAGGAGCGGCCTGAACGCGGCCCGCTGGGCACAGGCCGGCGCTCTCGCCGCGGCCGCCGGCGAGGCCGAGCAGAACGGCACTCCGCTCACCGTTGAGGACTGGAACTTCGAGGCCGATCTCCTCGAACTGCCCGAACTTGCCCTCGAGGACGCCCCCTCGCTCGGGGACGCCCTGATCTGGCACCTCTCCGGATTCGAGGAAATCCATGCCATTGCCCATCAGCTGGAAAGCGGGGCGGTGCCGATCGGCACACTGGCACGCGAGGTCTTTCCGAATGCCGGCGAGGACGCCATTCCGGCTCTCGTCGGACTGATCTCGATCGGGGTTCTCGCGGTGAGCCAGGATTCCACTGTCTTCCCGCTCCTGCCGGCGCGCTATCACCTGATCTCGCGCGCGCCCGACCGCACCGGTGTCTCGCTTCGCGCCGATGTTCCGGAAAACCTTGCCGGGATCGTCATCGGCGCCGAGCATGACGGCGACGGACGTCCTGCCTACGAACTTTTCGTCTGCCGGAACTGCGGCGAGCCCTATCTCGAGGCATGGGAGGGCCCGGCGGGCCTCGATCCTCTTCCCGGATCCGGAAGCCGGCGACTTCTCCGCCTCGTTCCCGGCGGCATGGCGGTCGAGGAAGACCACGAGACCGACGCTTCGGACCAGGGCCAGATCATCGGCGTCGATCCCCTCACGGGGCAACCAATGGATCCGGACGACGCCGGATCTGTCTCTCTCGAGGATGTCCGCCTCGAAGAGGACCCCGACGACGGGTCCCGCTACATGGCGCGCTGTGCCGCCTGCGGGCACCGCTCGACCCGCTATCTCGAACCGGTGACCACTGTCCGGCCCGGCGACGAGGCAATTGCCGCCGTCGCATCGCAGACCCTGCTCGAGGCCCTTCCCGGGAAGGAAACCGGCACGAGCCCGCCCATGGGTGGCCGCAACCTTCTTGTCTTCTCCGACAACCGCCAGGACGCGGCCTTCTTCGCTCCCTTCTTCGAGCGCACCTCCCGGGAGCAGGCGCTGCGCAGTGCCATCCTGCGGGCGATCACCGACGGTGGGCGGGCGGACATCGACAACCTCGTCGGGGCGGTCGCCCGCGAGCTGCGCCGGGACGGGCTTCGTCTCTACCGGCCCGGCGTGGTGCCCGAACTCGAGACCGGCCCCAACGAGATGCTGCGGCTCAAAGCGCTCATGGCAGCCGAGATCACCGTCTTCGGGCGCGGGCGCTTGAGCCTCGAGGGCTTCGGCATGATCGGGATAGACTACGCGCAGATCGACCGCCCCGTGCATGCCGTGCGGAAGGTGCTGCCCGCTGCGCTCCAGGATTACGCAGAGCCCTTCGTGCGCTACATCCTGAAGATGATCCGGGAACATCGCGCGATCGCCGAGAAGGAATCCGGCATGATCGACCTCGTCGACGAGTCGATCTGGACACGTATCGCTGCCCAGAAAAACCGCTGCGTCACGCGCGAGCGCAATCCTAACACCAACCTGCCGCTGGCCCTCGTCCCGGCGGCGGGGCGGGCGAACCGTTTCACCGCGCTCCTGGGTAAAATGGCCGCCGCAAGCGGCACGACGATCGACGACAACCAGGCGCGCGACGCGCTGACGCAGTTCTGGAAGGCGATCGAGAACCCGCGCTCGATGACAGCAAAGCACGGGGTTGGCCGAGGACTGAAGCTCGACCAGTCCCTCATCGTCGTGCCCGGATCCGAGGTCAGCCTCTACCAGTGCCTGACCTGCGGAAGCCGCACCCAGTTCGACACGGCCGGCGTTTGCCAGGCCATGTATTGCGACGGCAGGCTTCGCGAGATCACGCCGGACGAACGTGCCGATCTCGCGCGGCGCAACCACTACGTCGCACGCTACAACGAACACCCCCTCATGGGCATCGCCCGCGAGCACACGGCCGCGATCGCGGGCGAAGTTCGCACGGATATCGAAGAGGATTTCAAGGCCGGCGAGGTCAACCTGCTTTCCTGCACGACGACGATGGAGATGGGCGTCGATCTCGGCGACCTCGAGGCGGTCCTTTGCAAGAATGTCCCGCCCTCGATCGCCAACTACCAGCAGCGGGCCGGTCGGGCAGGGCGGCGCGCCCAGGTCGCCCCGATCGTCCTGACCACCGCGCGCTCCGGGCGCTACGACCGCGCCGTCTACGAGAAATTCACGGAGTATCTCGCCACGCAGCCGATCATCCCCTACCTGAGCCTCGACAATGCAGGGTTCTTTCAGCGCCACCAGCTCTCGATGCTGCTCGCGCGCTTTCTCGAGCACCGACTCGCGCAACACCAGAGGCCCGGATCTCCACGGCTGCGTGATGTCTTCGCAGAGGCGCTCACAGATGCTGAGCGCGCGGCTTTCGATGCCGACTTCGAAGACTGGCTCTCCAATGCCGGATCACACATCGAAGAGGCCGCCAACCTCGGTCGGCGCCTGCCGTCGGAGAACCGGACGATCGCGCTCGATGCGCCGGGCCTGTCCGAGACGCTGCGTCGCCGCATCAGGGCCTTCGCCGATGCCATCTGGGGCAGGTGGGGCCTGATGCAGGAAGCCATCGACGACCTCGAGGAGCGCCGCGCCGCGCTCGACAGGACGGCAGCCGACCAGTTCCAGAAAATCGACCGCTCCCTGGGCGTTCTGCGCACCCAGCAACGGCTCTACATGAACCAGTTCCTCATCGACCAGCTCTCCCGGCGCGCAGTCATTCCCACCTATTCCTTCCCGGTCCATTCGGTATCCCTGGAAGTCCTGAACACCGCCGGCCAGACCGCCGACAACACCATACTCGAGCTCGACCGGGACGGCTCCATCGGCATTTCCGAATATGCGCCCGGGGCCGAGGTCGTCGCCGGCGGGCGTGTCTGGACCAGCGCCGGCATCTCCAAGCGATCCAAGTTCACCGGAGACGACGCCTTCATCGAACGGGCCCGTTACCGGATCTGCGAGTTCTGCCGATCTCCGCAGGTCACTCCGCAAGGCATGGACCCGGAACCCGAATGCCAGCAATGCGGATCCGTCTTCAGCAGGATCAATGCCACACGCGCCTTCATCCGGCCGCACGGGTTTCTCACCTCCGTCTCCGACGGGCAGGGCCGTGATCCCGGCGCCAGCCGCCTGCGTCCGACGGTTTCGGACGAGGCGCTGCTGCTGACAGAGGCCCCGAGGGTCAAATACCAGCCGACGGATCTCCCCGGCATCCTCACCTTCCATGCACCCGGGTCGAACCGCCCGGACCACGAACTCGGGCGCATCATCACCGTGAACCGCGGCCGGCATCGCGGTGGATTCGCATGGTGCCGCAACTGCGAGCATGCCGTTCCGGTCCGCGGCCACGGTCCCGAGCATGCCTGGCAACAGCCCTCCCGGATCGAGCCGCACGAGAATCCGCGCAGCGGCCAGCCCTGTCGTTTCGACCCCGCGCAGCCCGTCTACCCCATAGATCTCGCGCATGTCTTCGAGACCGACGTGCGCGGTATCCTTTTCGAGGCTGTCCCGCGGGCCCCGGACGGCTCCGCGATCGCTCCTGGGTCGGGACTCGACCGAACGCTTCAGGAAGCGATGCGCCTCGGCGCGGCGGAACTGCTCGAAACAGACCCGCGCGACCTTCGCGCCCTCGTGCAGCGTCTCGACGGATACCTTGTCGTGGTGCTCTACGACTCGGTATCCGGCGGGGCCGGGTATGCCACCCGCCTGACGCAGGAAGATGGCTTCCTGGCGCGGGATCTCCTGCTCTCGGCTCGGGCGCTGCTCGCCTGCGAGAATCCCGACTGCGCGACGAGCTGCACGCGATGCCTCAATGACTATTCCAACCAGAGATACTGGCCGGAATTCGATCGAAGGCCTGCTCTTGCCCGGATAGAGTCGATCCTTATCGACGCTGGCGTCCGGATAGACCCCCAATGGAATGCCTGAGAAAGACAGAAAGACCCTCATGACGCTCGATGACGCGAAGCCTGCTACGGCAATCCCGACCCTCGGAGGCCCGACCTCCGGACCCCCCAAGTTCTCCGGCACGCCAGCAGCCATCACGCAGATGATGGCCTGGAACATGGAGGAATGGGAGCCACCGGCGATCTTCGGAGCCTTCCCGCTGCGAAAGATCTGCCCTGATGCCGCGGAGCGTTTTGCCAGTGCCGCGCATTTTTCGGTGCGCGACCTGCGGACGATCATCGACTACATGGAGCTCGACACCGACCCCAAGGATCCCGTCGGCGTCTATGGCGCCATTCTCGACGCCTGCGAGAACGCCCCCTGGGCGCTGCCGGCGCTCGAGGTGGAGGTCGGCACTGCGCGCCTCAAGGGGAAGGTTCGCGGACGGAGGAGTTCACGCGACAGGATCGGAAAGGTCCTCATGAAGCTTCCGCTGATGAAGCTCCGGCTGAGATCCAACGAACACCTTCACCACCGGGCGCACGAACTCGGCATGCCGGATCCCGACCCCGAGGTCGCGATCGGCGCCTTCTGCGAATACGCAATCCAAGCCTATTACCGCAAGCTCGAGGAAATGGACACGGTGGCGCTTACCCAGGCGGCCTATTCAGTTCTCGTGCCGGAGGATGAAATCGCCTCTGTGAGCGATCTTCTCGACGATCTCGACGAGATCACCGACTGGCGCGCTCATGCCGAAGACCTGATCGAGATCCATACCGACTATCCTCGGGCACGGTCATTAACCTATCACGAACACCTCACGACCACGATGCAAGTCCTTACCGGGATGCTCGATCTCACCTCGCCGACAGAGGATTTTTCCCGCCTCGCCCGCCTGGCGGAGATCGGCGCGCAACATGCGCACCACCATGCGGGCATCATCACCGAAGTCCTGCTGAAATCCTACAGGAGCGCAGGATTCACCATCGACGGCAGCACCGTCCCAAAGGCCGGCCTGCAGCTTCTCGGACGACTGCGCTCTGCGGGCATCCTCGAGCGCTTCGTCGACCTGCAGGGCAGGCTTCCGGAGAGGGAAGAGCGGGCCAGGCAAGCCAGGGAGAAGATCGCCAGGGCGCACGAGGAAGAGGATTACGACGCGCTGGAAAAACTCGTCCCCGAAGCGCGCGAGACGAAGGCTCGGCTCGAGGCCGACACCGAGGCACGCGATAGCTACGCAGACATGATCGAGAAGATCATCTCAGGAGAAGTCGGGTCCGAGGACGATCTTCCCGAGGACATCCGCGAGCTCATCATCGAGGATTTTGCCGAGGAGGAAGCCTCCCATCACGCCGCTCGCGACATGTTCCGCGGCGACACGGCCGGTCTCGAAGAGGAGATCGATGACGAACAGGACGAGGAAACCGAAGCGGATCCCGACGAGGGCGGGTCCGGGACGGAACTCTCCGAAGCAGCAACGCTCGACGAGGCCGAACCCGCCGCACCGATTCCGGCGAACACGTCGGCATCAGAAGATACCACGGAGAGCGAGGACGCTGACGCTGCGGCCACCTCGAACGAGAGGGATAAGTCCGCCGACCCTGCACCCTCCGAGCCGTCCGGGGGCACGACAGACGCAGGCGTGAACGAAGAGGCCCAGGAGGACCAGGCAGGGGAGTCCGAGCTCGGCGAAGCCAGCCTCCCTTCCGAAGAGGCGGCTCCCGCCCCTGAGGTGGCGGAGGCGGATGCCACGCCCCGTTCCGGCGGGACCCGCGCCACCGCATCCCCGGCGCCTGTTCCCGAGGAAGCTCTCGCAGATCTCATCGCGCGCAACCTCATCGGGATCGCAGCCGATTCCTCCGAAGCTTTCGAGGCAGGCGGCCATGCCTGGCCCATCGAGGCCTCCGTCCTGCGCACCGCTGCCGGGTCTCGCGCACCCCACCGGGAATACGGCCTCGACACCCAGCGCTTTCTTTCCATCGCAAACCGGGCGCTTTCGGAGAAGCCCGGGGAGACCGGCTCGGTCATGTTGCTTGGGGCGCTCATCCGCCCGACCATCCTCGAGGCCTCCTCGGGTCTTCGGAGCGTGCTTCCCGAACTCTGCCGGGGCAGTCTTGGTCAGTACCTTCTGCCGGCCGCCGAGTCTATCGCCGCGCTCGATTACGACTTTCCGCCCGACCCGGACGAATTGGCGCGGATTTCCGGCGCGCAGCGCGTCTCGCTCAAGAAGCGGCTGGCGACCCAGCTGTCGACCTGGTGCGAAACCTACTCGCAGAAGACCTCACGCTGGCACTTCGCGACCATGTTCATGCATCATGTGGTCTCGGACCAGGGCCTGATCGGCGCGGCCCGGACGGCCATCGAGAAGAACGCCCTGGATGCTCCGGAGCTGGCGCGCAAGGCTATCGATCAGCTGGATTCCCACTCCGACATCGAGGCGCATTCCGTCGAATTCGCGGCCGAGGCCGGTCGCAACGCGTCCCGGCTTCATCCCAAGGGGATCGAGTATCTTCATCGCCAGTTCGACGAGCCGCTCGGGCTTCTCGACAGCTGGCTGAAGGCCGTGGAACGCGAGGGCAGCCAGGGACAGAAATCCGACGCGAAGCTGCGTGCGACGATCGGCAACCTGCAGACCCGTCTCGAAAAGGCGGCCGGCGCCCTCGAAGCTGAAGCCGAGAACGACCGCGATCCGGTGGAGCGCGCCCTTGCAGGATGGATCGCCCTGCAGGTCCGCGAAGCCATCCGGGCCATCGAAGGATCCGACTCCGGCTCCTTCGCCACTCTCGAGGAGGCCATCACAGCCGAGCGCGACCTGCTTCCCGCCGCCACGCGCGACGCGATCAATGCGCCCGACCTGCGCTTCGATGCCTTTCGGGTCGCCCTGACAGAGGGCATTCCCGATCCCGCCGAAGCCTTGGCTCGCGCCAGACACGAGGCCGCCTTCGACACCGCCATGCGCCTCGCCGCGCGTTTCTCGATCGATGCGGACGCGGACATCCGGCGCGAGATGTCGGAGTTCGCTGAAACATGGCAGGCGGAAATAGAGAGGCGCGAACGTCGCCTCAAGATGCTGGCAAAGGTCGATTACAACCACCAGGACGAAATCACGCGGCGCCTCAACTGGTGCCAGATCGCGCTCGAGCGCCTCGCGGCGGTCGGTGCCGGGTCGGAGATCCACGATCTGGCCGATATCCCACCCCATGCCGTCGAGCTCGACGACATTTCCGGCATGATCGAGTCGAAAATCCGCGACGACCAGGTCGCCCGGATCGGGCAATACCGCAACGACCGGAACGCCGACGAGGCGGACATGCTTATCAACGCCCTCGACGACCTGACGATCGAGGCGATCGAGGACCGTATCGCGCAGCTGCGCGATGGCCGCTCCGCGGCGACCTTCGAGACCGAGCTCGAGGGTCTCATCAAGCATTTCACCCCCGAGTTCATCACCTATGCCGCTTCGGCCGACTGGCCGGCCACCCCGGCCCAGTTCCAGGCCGCACTCAAGGGTGAGGGGCCGCTCGCCATCGACGAGGACCGTCGCAAGGCCAGCCTGGAATTCATCTCGCTCTACCGCGACATCATGCACGCCATGGTGTCGCGCAAGCCGGCCATCAACGACATCCGGGCCTTCTTCGAAGAGATCGGCTTCGAGAACGTGAAGCTTCACGACAGCAAGCAGATCGGCCGCACCAAGGCCTGGCAGGCGAGGATGACCGGCACGATCCGGACCGATGGCTGGTTCCTGCCACCGGTCTTCGGCTCCAAGGCCGCCGCCGGCTATCACCTGCTGATGATCGGCCCGGACATTCTGCCCGAGGCGGCCCTCAAAGCGGCCGGCGATATGCCCACCATCCTGCTCGTGGCCGGCGTCGCCGATGCTGCCCGGCGCCACGAGTTCGCCGAGCGCCTGCGCGCCATCGCCACTCCGGCACTGCTGATCGACGAGGCTCTGGTCGCTTTTGCCGCGACCCGGCGCGACACCCGGGCGCGCACGATCTTCGAGTGCGGCCTGCCCTACGGGCGCGTCGAGCCCTACACCACGGATGCCGGCCAGATCCCGTCGGAGATGTTCTTCGGCCGGGAGGAGGAGATCCGCTACATCATGTCGAAAACCGCCGATGGCTGTCTCGTCTACGGCGGGCGCCAGCTGGGCAAATCGGCACTCCTGAACCACGTGGCCAAGACGCGGCATGCGCCGGAGGAAAGCCGCATCGTCGTGCGGCGCGAGGTGAAACTCCTCGGCAACGCGGAAAAGACGTCCGAGATCTGGTCGCACCTCAACGCGATGCTGGTGCCGCACAACGTGGTCAAGCCGGAAAGCCGCGATGCCGACAGCATCTACCGCGACATCAAGGGCTGGTCTTCGACCAGGCCCGGGGCGCAGGTCGTGTGCATGTTCGACGAGACCGACAATTTCATGGCCGCAGACACCAAGGCCGATTATCCCGAGCTCAGCCGCCTCAAGGAACTGATGGAAGACACCGGGCGGGCTTTCAAGGTGGTCTTCGCGGGCCTTCACAACGTCCAGCGGATGCACCGACAGCCCAACTCGCCGCTCGCCCATCTCGGCCAGCCGATCTGCATCGGGCCCCTGAACCGCACGGAGGACGACAAGCGCGCCGCGCATGACCTGGTCGTCAAGCCGATGCGGGCCGCGGGGTTCCGTTTCCAGTCCATGGAGGCGGTCGAGGAGATCCTCGCCTGGGCCAACTACTATCCCTCGCTCGTCCAAGAATACGCCAAGGGGCTTCTCGCCTCCATGCACGGCCAAGGCAGCGGGAAGGCTTACCGCCTATCGGATGACGGCCCGCTCTGGACGATCCCCACGGGCGACCTCTTCACCCACCGGGGCTATCGCCAGATCGAGACCCGCATCCGGGAGAAGTTCCACCTGACGCTGGATCTCGATCCGCGCTACGCGCTCGTCGTCTACACGCTCGCGAGGCTCAACGCCGAAGGCCTTGAACACAAGTCCCTGGTATCCGGATTCACCCCGGCGGAGGTTCTCGACGAGGCGGCGGCCTTCTGGCCCAGGACAGCGGAACAGCCCTCTCAGGCAGCCTTCGAGGCCCTCCTCGAGGAGCTCTTCGATCTCGGCGTACTCGGCCGGGTGCCGATCCCGCAGACCAACCGCTACACCTACCTTCTGCGCACGCGGCAGGTTGCCGCGATGCTGGGCTCGATCGACGACATCTACCATGCTCTTGGCGAGATCGAGGAGAAGGATCCCACGGTCGCCTACGACCGGTCCGTGCATCGGCGGCGCTACGCGACCGGTGACCACCTCCACGCACAGCAAGACCTGCCCTATAGCCCGCTCACCGACCTGCAGATCGAGCGCATCGTTCACCGGGAGTCGCCGCCCGTTCAGCTGGTCTGCGGCCTCGAGCCGCTGGGTTTGTCCAAGGTCGGTCGGGCACTGAAGGCCATATCGGAAACGGCCCGCCTGCCGGGCGCGCCGAACACCGACATCCCCGTCCACCTGGTCGACAATCGCAAGGACCTGCGGGCCCGCATCGACAAGGCCCAGGTCGGCGCCGGCAGGATGACGATTGTCGTGCACACACCGGGCAATGCGAAGGACGCCATCGAAGAGGTGTCCTGGCTCGAGCGTCAGCCGCGCGTCATCAGCGGACATGTCCGTCCCGTGATCATCCTCGACGCGGCCGACTCGGCCTCGCGGGAGCTGGCCAACCGTCGCTCGGACCAGGCACAGTTCCTCTCGGCCTGGGGCGCAGAAATGATCCGGGTGCATCTGCACATGATCGAGGAGCTGGAACTCGACAAGCCGGCAACGCGGGAGGCGATTCTTTCGGCTGCCGGCGGCATTCCCTCGGAAACGATCGA
>CAZMBT010000033.1:0-14135 GCA_964564395.1 uncultured Alkalilacustris sp. | reverse complement strand
TCCGATTTCGACATCTTGCGGGTGCCGTCGCGCAGGCTCATCACCCGCGTGGCCCAGCCCTCGATCACCGGCTCGACCACGGGGAAGAAATCGACCTCGTAATCATGATTGAACTTGATGGCGATTTCGCGCGCGAGCTCGAGATGCTGCTTCTGATCCTCGCCCACCGGCACATGGGTGGTGTGATAGACCATCACATCGGCCGCCATAAGGCACGGATAGGCGAACAGCCCGACCGAGGCATTCTCGCGGTTCTTTCCGGCCTTGTCCTTGAACTGCGTCATCCGGCTCAGCCAACCCATCCGCGCCACACAGTTCAGGATCCAGGCCATCTCGGCATGGGCCGGAACCTGCGACTGGTTGAACAGGATGGAGCGCGTCGGATCGATACCCGCGGCAATGAAGCCCGCCGCCATTTCCCGCGTAGCGCGCCGCAGGGCCGCCGGATCCTGCCACACCGTGATCGCGTGCAGATCGACAAGGCAATAGAGTGTCTCGACACCTTCTTCCTGCTTTTCCACGAACCGCTTGAGCGCGCCGAGGTAATTGCCGAGCGTCAGCCCCCCGGAAGGCTGGATGCCCGAGAACACACGCGGGGTGAACCCCGCAATTCCGTCGACGCGGGGCATTTGGGCCGCATCCGTCATCTGAGACTCCGTCTGGAAATTGCCGCTCTGCTCGCTTATCGCTGTCGGTACAGCCCGTCAACGCGCAGCGCGCCGGGCAGAATGGAGAGCGCCATGCCCGATGACGACACACGCGCCATGCCCTTCGGCCCCGTTCCAGCCATTATATGGGTGCTCGCAGCCCTGATCGCGGGAGGCGAGCTGCTGATCTGGGCCGGGGCGCAGGGGTGGATCGGTGGCGCCGACGCGGCCGCCTGGCGCCTGCAGGCCATCCAGCGTCACGGGATGTCCCGCGCCGTCGTCGAGTGGATGCTGACCAACCGTCAGTTTCCGCCGGATCACCTGCAACGCCTGTTCACTTACCCTTTCGTACAGATCGGGCCGCTGCAGGCCGGCCGTGTGACCCTCGCACTGCTCACGCTCGGGCGCGTGGTCGGCGACGTGCTGCGCAGCGGCCGGTTGCTTGTCACGATGGCCGCAGCCACCCTGGGCGGGGCGCTGGCCTTCGGCGCGATACCGGGCACGGTAACGGTTCTGATCGGCGGCTTTCCGGTGATGTTCGGCTTGCTCGGCGCCTTTGCGGGGTTGCTCATGATCGGCGGGTTTGCGCTTCGGATTCGCCGGGCGCGCGCGCTCGCGCTGATCACGCTCATGCTCGGACTGCGGCTGGCGCTGGGCCTGTCGGTAGAGCCGGGCGTGACCTGGGTCGCCGATCTGACCGCCTTTGCTGTGGGCGCGGGCGCCGCCATGCTGGCCCGGCCCGGCGGCTTGCGGGCCCTGCGCGCCAGCATCCGGCATGAGTGACGGTCAACGCCGCAGGGCGCTGCGAAAATCCGCGAGGCGGAACGCACCGATCAGCGCTCCACTGCCGAAATAACTGATGATACCGAACCCGACCAACGCCCCCAACGCCCCATAGCGCAGCCCCGGCGCGGCCAGCCAATCCGCCATCAGATGCGCGCCCAGCCTCACGCACAGCCCCATGATCAGGGCCGCCAGGACGATCCGGCCGATGCGCGACAGGAAACGCGCATCCGGCGACGCCGCAGCCCCCATCGCGCGCGATCCGAACCAGAGCTGAAACACCATCGCCCAGCCCGCAATCGTCGTGCCAATGGCCGCCGCGATGAAGCCCAGAAAAGGTGCCAGGCCGACCGCGATCACGGCATTCACGGCCAGCGCGACCAGCGCGTAGTAGAAAGGCGATTTCGTGTCTTCGCGCGCGAAGAACAGCGGCTGCAGGACCTTCTGCAACACGAAGGCCGGCAATCCCAGGCCGTAGACCGCCACGGCCATGGCGGTTCCGACCGTATCCTGCGGGCCGAAACGCCCGCGCTCGAACAGCACCGAGACGAGCGGCTCCGCGATAACGGCAAGCGCCACGGCAGACGGGATCGACAGCGCCATCGCGAATTCCGCCGCCCGGTTCAGTGAGTACCGCCCGCCCTCGGTGTCGCCACGTTGCAGGCGGCGCGACAGATCGGGCAGCAACACTACACCGATGGCGATTCCGACTACTCCGAGAGGAAGCTGATAGAGCCGGTCCGCATAGGACAGCCAGGCGATCGCCCCGTCGAAGAAGCTCGCCACCTGCCGCCCCACGAGCAGATTGACCTGCATCACGCCGCCCGCGAGCATCGCGGGCATGGCGATGATCGCGAGGCGCCTGATCTCGGGCGTCAGGCGCGGACGGCGGGGCACAATCGGAAAGCCGGCGCGCGCCGCCGCCACCCAAAGGAACGCCAGCTGCGCCACCCCGGCCACCGGAACCGCCCAGGCCAGCGCATCGCCGGCCGGCCAGCCGCGATGATCCGAAAGCATGAGCGCGAGGATGAAGCACAGATTGAGCAGAAGGGGTGCGGCGGCCGCGGCGGTGAAACGTCCCGTCGCGTTGAGCACCCCCGAAAGCAGCGCCGCCAGCGACACGAAAAGGATATAGGGAAAGGCGATCCGCCCGTAATCGACGGCGATCCCCAGCCGCTCATCCGCCGCGAAACCCGCCGCCATCGCCAGCACCAGAAGAGGCATCGCCAGCTGCGCCAGCAGCGTGAACACCACCAGCACCGCCGCGAGCCCGGAAAAGGCGTCGGAGGCGAAGCGGTGCGCGCCGTCCTGTTGCTCGTAGCGCTTGGAGAACATGGGCACGAAGGCCATGTTGAACGCGCCCTCGGCGAAGAAGCGGCGAAACATGTTGGGCAGCGCAAAGGCCACGAGGAAGGCCTCGGCCACCGGCCCCGCCCCCAGAAACGCGGCGATGAGGATATCGCGCACGAAGCCCAGCACCCTGCTGGCCAGAGTCCAGAAACCGACGGTCAGAAACCCTGTCACGAGCCGTATACTGGCCATCAGTCGTGCGCCCTTCGCACACCCTCCGAGATGGCACGGCGCAGCTTGCGTTCAAGCGCTTCCTGTTTGGCGCGGTTGTGCAGCTTGAGCCCGAACATGTCTTTCACATAAAAGCTGTCAACGACCTGAACCCCGTATGTCGCAATTACGGCGGACGCAATGTAGATGTTGTTTTCCGCGAGGGTTCGCGTCAGATCGTGCAGCAGCCCGGGACGGTCGCGCGTATCGACCTCGATGATGGTGTAGATCTCGGACCCTTCATTGTCGAAGGTGATCGAGGTGGGAATGCGGAACGGACGCTCGCGCCGCTTGAACTTGTCGCGCCCGGCGAGCGCGTCCTCCGCCACGATCTCGCCGGCGAAGGTCTTGTGGATCATCTCCCGCAGCCGTGTCAGCCGCTCGGCCTCATAGGGCGATCCGTCGCTGTCCTGGATCCAGAATGCCGCCGTGGCGAACCCGTCGCGCGAGGTATAGGTGCGCGCATCGACGACATTGGCGCCCACCAGCGCCAGCGCCCCGGCGAGGCGCGAGAAGATGCCCGGATGGTCGGCCAGCACGAAACAGGCACGGGTGGCGTCGCGGTCATCGTCCGGATGCAGATCGATGCGGATCTCGTCGTCGCCGATCCCGCGCAGAAGATGCGCAAAGACCACCTGGGTGTCGGTCGAAAGCCCCTGCCAGTAGGGGCCGTAGTGCCGCTCGGTCTCGCGGCGCAGATCGCGCCGTTCCCATCCTGCAAGAGCCTTGCGCAGGGCACGCTTGGCCTCGGCCTCGCGTTTCTCGCGATTGAGATCCTCGAGCCCTGTCTCCAGCGCGGCGGCTGTCTCGCTGTAGAGGCGGCGCAGCAGCATCGCCTTCCAGTTGTTCCAGGTGCCGGGGCCGACCCCGCGGATGTCGCAGACCGTCAGCACGGTCAACAGGTCGAGCCGCTTGCGTGTCTTCACGGCTTTCGCGAAGTCGCGCACCGTGCGCGGGTCCGCAATATCGCGTTTCTGGGCCATGTCCGACATCAGAAGGTGATAGCGCACCAGCCATTCCACGGCCTCGCAATCCTCGGCCGGCAACCCGAAGCGCGGGGCCAGACGCCGTGCGATTCGCGCGCCGAGGATCGAATGGTCCTCTGGCCGGCCCTTGCCGATATCGTGCAGCAGCAGCGCGATATAGAGCACCTTGCGATTGACCTCGCCCTTCAGGATGCCCGAGGCCACGGGAAGCTCCTCGACAAGTTCGCCGCGTTCGATCTGCGCCAGCGTCGAGATCGTCTGGATGGTGTGCTCGTCCACCGTGTAGTGGTGATAGACGTTGAACTGCATCATCGCCACGATGGGCTTGAAATCGGGGATGAAGGCGCCCAGCACGCCGAGCTCGTTCATGCGCCGCAGCGCGCGCTCCGGGTTGCCCTGCTTGAGCAGCATGTCGAGGAAGATGCGGTTTGCCTCGCGGCTTTGCTGCATCTCGCGGTCGATCAGGTGCAGATGCCCCGCCACCAGCCGCATCGCATCGGGATGCAACAGCATGCCCGTGCGCAAGGCTTCGGCGAAGATTCGCAGAAGGTTGAGCTTGTCGGCAAGAAATTCCGCGTTGGAACGCACCGAAAGCCGGCCGTGTACCGTCCGGTAGCCGCGCCCCGGACGGCGGCGTCGCGTGAAAAGCCCGGTCAGCCCCGGCAGGCGCTTGACATGGCGCGCCTCCAGCGCGGTCAGGAAGATGCGCGTCAGTTCGCCCACCCTCGTCGCGTGGAGAAAATACTCCTGCATGAAATGCTCTACCGCACGGCGTCCGCCATGATCCAGGTAGCCCATGCGCGTGGCCACCTCGACCTGCATGTCGAAGGTCAGCTGATCCATCGGCCGGCGCGACAGATGATGCAGATGGCAGCGCACCGCCCACAGGAAGGTCTCGGCGCCGCGAAAACTCGCATACTCGTCGGCGGCGAACACGCCCAGCGCCACGAGTTCCTCGGCCTGGTCGACCCGATGCAGGTATTTGGCGATCCAGTAGAGCGTCTGCAGGTCTCGCAGCCCGCCTTTGCCCTCCTTGACATTGGGTTCAAGGATATAGCGTTGCCCGCCCTGACGCTCATGACGCTGGTCGCGCTCGTTCAGCTTGGCCTCGATGAATTCGCGGCCGGACCGGGCGAAGAGGTCCGACCACAGCCGATCATGCAGCCGCTCGGACAGCGCCGCGTCGCCGCGCACCTGCCTGTGCTCCAGCAAGGCGGTGCGAATCGTGTGATCTTCACGGCCGAGCTTTAGACACTCCTCGATCGACCGCGTGGCGTGCCCGACCTTCAGCTTCAGATCCCACAGGATGTAGAGCGTGCTCTCGATCACGCGCTCGACGCGCGGGGTGACCGTCTCTGGCGTCAGGAACAGCAGATCCACATCGGATTGCGGCGCCATCTCGCCTCGGCCATACCCGCCGACCGCGATGACCGCGAGCGACTCTCGCGCATCGCCGTCATCTGCCGGGTGCAGGCGCCTGTCGGCGACGTCGAACGCCGTGCTGACAAGGCCGTCGATCAGCAGGGTCTGCGCCGCGACCATCGCGCGCCCGTCGCGCGGAGCAGCCGCGAAGGCAGCACGCAGCGCCGCGTCGCCGTCCTTGTAGGCCCGAGCCAGGATCGCGGCGACCTCGTTGCGCAGGGACAGCCCCGCCTGCCCCTCGTGACGGAGCGCATCGATACGCCGCTCGACGGACCGCGCATCGAAAACCCGTTCCGGCGGGCAGTTCCATGTCACGGTCTGCTGCAAGCCGGCTGTCCCCGTATCAGGAGCCCGGTCCGGTGAAGGCGCGCGGGGCCGGATCGAGGACATTCACCTGCTCATCGCGAATTTCGGCGACGGCAAGGCCGCGCTCGCTGGTCCCGTCGAAGCGCAGCCGGAAGACCCCCGTGGCGCCGGCGAAACCCGCCCCCTGCGTGAGCGCCTCGCGCGACAACGCATCGCGACGACCCTCGCTCACCAATGCGCCGATCGCCGCGATGCCGTCGAAGGCCAACCCGGCGATCGGGTGCGGACGGTCGTCGTAGCGCGACTGGTAGCGCTGTTCGAAGCGCCGTGTACGGGCGGGATCCGGCAGCGCGAACCAGCCCCCCTGCAGCCCCGAGAGCTGCAGCGTCGACGATGGAATATCCCAGCGCGTCAGACCGATGAACTGGAAATCGTCCGGGGTAACCCGGTTCTCCGGCAGCAGCTGCGCCAGCAGCGGCAATGCCCCCGCGGTATCCGAGGTCATGAACACCGCATCAACGCCACTTTCGCGCGCACCGGACGTGATGTCGGGCAGCGCATCCACGACACCCTGCTGCGAAAACTCGAACGATCTGACAGCCGCAACCGTCGCCGGGCTGCGCGCCACCGCATCCTCGATCGCGCGCCGCCCCTGCCGCCCGGAGTCGTTGCGCTCATGCAGGATCATGATGCGGCGCTGATCGGATTGGGCGGCATAATCCACAAGCCGGCGCGCAGTGTTGTCGAAGGTCGGGCCGAGCACGAAGACATTGCCCCCCGCGACCTCCTTGTTGTTCGAAAAGCTCAGGACATTCACGTTCGCCGAGGCCACCGCCTGCCCTGCGGCGCGCGCCGACTCGGAAAAGACCGGGCCGAGGATGATCTGGGCGCCCTCGTCCACGGCACGACGCGCCGCCTCCGCCGCCCGGTCGGCGCGACCGGCCGTGTCATAGACCCGCAGATCGATACGCGCGCCGCGCAGATCCGCCGCCGCCATGCGCGCGGCGTTCTCCAGACTGCGCGCCAGAACGTCGTCACTGGCCTCGCCGGACCCGCCGGGCACCAGAAGTGCCACGGGCACCTCCGAGTCGGGCGATACGCGCGGGCCATCGCCCGCGATCGGGCCGGGCATGGCACCAGGCTGACACGCCGCCAGCCCAAGAGCGGTCACCAGCAACAGCGGACCGCGTGGCAGGCGCAAACGCGATATCGCCTTGCGGATAAGGGAAAGAACGGCAAACATGCGGGCTCCGTTGTCATTGGCGTCTCGCGCGCCGCACTGGCATCGCGCGCCGGATTTCACCCCCCAGAGTAGGACGTCGCGCATCCGAAGTAAACTTTCGAGAGGCCACCTCGGATGACCCCGCCCACCCGCCCCCTCGAACCCGGCCTGCATCTGGTCGCCACCCCGATCGGCGCGGCGCGCGACATCACGCTGCGCACGCTCGATGTCCTGTCGGCGGCCGATCTTCTCGCGGCCGAGGACACGCGCAGCCTGCGACGCCTGCTCGAAATCCACGGCGTGGACCTGAAGGGACGTCACATCGTCGCCTATCACGATCATAACGGCGCGCGAATGCGGCCCCGGCTCCTGCAGGCGCTGCGGGATGGACAATCGGTCGCCTATGCCGCCGAAGCCGGCACACCGATGGTCGCAGATCCGGGATACCGGCTTGTGGAGGCGGCGATTGCCGAAGGACATCCGGTCCGGGCGGCGCCCGGACCCTCCGCGGTGCTTGCCGCGCTCACGGTTTCGGGTCTGCCGAGCGATCGCTTTCTCTTCGCCGGCTTTCCCCCGCAGCAGACGGCGGCACGGCGCCGGTTTCTTGCCGAGATCAAGGATGTGCCCGCGACGCTTATCCTTTTCGAATCGCCTCGCCGCGTTGGGGATTTGTTAACGGATCTCGTGCTTGAAATGGGACCAGACCGACGCGCCGTGATATGCCGCGAACTCACCAAGCGGTTCGAGAATGTGTCGCGGGGGACACTTGGCACGCTGCAGGAGGCTGTCGATACGCGCATGCTCAAGGGGGAGATCGTTGTCCTCATCGACCGCGCGCCCGTCGCGCAGACAGATGCCGATACCCTGAAAGGCGCGCTCAAGGGCGCGCTTGACCGCGCGACCCTGAAGGATGCGGTTTCACAGGTGGCCACGCGGTTCGGGATGCCGCGGCGGAAGGTCTACCAGGCGGCTCTCGAGCTGCGCGACGATGGCGAAGGAGGCGATCCATGAGTGGAGCAACTGCGCATTTCGGAGGAGCTGCGGCAGAAGACTGTACAGCAAGATTCTACGAACGCTCGGGCCATTCGATCCTCGCGCGGCGCTGGCGCGGGTCGCAGGGCGAGATCGACATCGTCGCGCGTCATGGCGCGTCGGTCGTGTTCATCGAGGTGAAGAAAAGCCGCGACTTCGCGCGCGCCGCCGCGCGTGTCTCGCGACGCCAGATCATGCGCATCCTCGGCGCTGCCAGCGAATTCCTGTCGGGGCAGCCTCTGGGTCAAGGGACCGACGTGCGCTTCGATGTCGCGCTGGTCGATTCGCATGGCCGGCTGGAGATCATCGAGAACGCCTTTTCCGAATGATGGCGGCGGGCGACCGAAATCGATGATGCGCGATTGCATCGCGCCCGCAGCTGGGCCATCACTGCGGGATCGGTTGTTCGGGAGGGACAGATGAGCCTGCGTATCGCCTTTCAGATGGACCCGATTGCGGCCATCGATATCGAAGCGGATACGACATTCCGACTCGCCGAGGAGGCGCAGGCGCGCGGCCACCGGCTCTTCTACTACACGCCGGACCGGCTGACCTTCCACGACGGCAGGGTGACGGCGCGCGGCAGTGCGCTTGAGGTGCAGCGTGTTCAAGGCAGCCATTTCGCGCTGGGCGAGGAAGAGGAACTCGATCTGAGCACGATGGATGTGATCTGGCTGCGCCAGGATCCCCCTTTCGACATGGGTTACGTGACCACGACGCATCTCCTCGAGCTGGTCCAGCAGGACACATTGGTCGTCAATGATCCGTTCTGGGTGCGCAATTACCCGGAGAAGCTGCTCGTTCTGCGTTTCCCCGAACTCACCCCGCCGACGATGATCACGCGCGAGCTCGGCGCGATTCGGCGGTTCAAGGACATTCATGGCGACATCATCCTGAAGCCGCTTTACGGAAATGGCGGCGCGGGGGTCTTTCGCCTTGATTCGAGTGACCGCAACCTGTCCTCGCTGCATGAGCTGTTCACCAGCCTGAGCCGCGAGCCGCTGATCGCCCAGAAATTCCTGCCCGATGTCGAACGCGGCGACAAGCGCGTCATTCTCGTCGACGGCGAGCCTGTGGGCGCGATCAACCGGGTGCCGGCCGTCGGGGAGACACGTTCCAACATGCATGTCGGCGGGCGCCCGGAACCGGCGCAACTGACTGAGCGGGATCGGGAAATCTGCGCCGCGATCGGCCCGTTGCTGCGCGAGAAGGGGCAGCTGTTCGTCGGGATCGACGTGATCGGCACCTATCTGACCGAAATCAACGTGACGTCGCCCACCGGGCTGCAGGAGCTGGAGCGCTTCGACAAGCTCAACGTAACGCGGCGCATCTGGGAGGCGATCGAAATGCAATGCGCAGGGCAAAGGATATGACAGCGACACGGGCGCGAACGCGCGGTAACCGGACAGGCCGGGCCGGGCGCGGACCTTGCGCGGTCATCCCTGCGACATGAAGCTCATCCGGTAGCTCAGCGCTTCGGCGACATGCGGCCTTGAAACCGTCTCGGCGGCCTCCAGGTCGGCGATCGTGCGCGCCACCCGCAGCACCCGGTGATATCCGCGTGCGGTCAACCCGAATCGCTCCGCCGCGCGCACCAGCAGCGCCTTGCCTTCGGCATCCGGGGTTGCGGCCTGCTCCAGCCGGCTACCTTCAAGATCGGCATTCAGCGATGTCGGCGACGCGGATTCGCCACGCGCGGCCTGCCTTGCGCGCGCCGCGCACACGCGCGCGGCCACCGCCGCCGACCCTTCCGCTCCCGTCGGGGCGTCCAGCTCGGCCCAGCTCAACGGTGGCACCTCGATGCGCAGATCGAACCGATCCATCAACGGCCCCGAGATGCGCCCCATATAGTCCTCGCCGCATTGCGGGACGCGCGCACAGGCCCGCGCGGGTTCGGCCAGATATCCGCATTTGCACGGGTTTGCCGCGGCGATCAGCATGAAGCGGCAGGGATAGCGCGTATGCGCATTGGCCCGTGCCACGACCACCTCGCCGGTCTCGATGGGCTGGCGCAGGGTTTCGAGGACGGTGCGCGGGAATTCGGGGAATTCATCCATGAACAGCACCCCGTTATGCGCCAGCGAGACCTCGCCCGGCTTCGCCCCCTTGCCGCCGCCGGCGATGGCGGCGACGGATGCGGTATGATGCGGTTCACGAAATGGGCGGGCGCGGCTGATGCCTCCCTCATCGATGAGCCCTGCGAGGGAATGGATCATCGAGGTTTCCAGCGCTTCGCGGGGCGTGAGATCGGGCAGGATCCCCGGAAGGCGGGCCGCGAGCATCGACTTCCCCGATCCGGGCGCGCCGACCATCAACAGGTGATGCCGGCCGGCGGCCGCGATCTCGAGGGCGCGCTTCGCACGCTCCTGTCCCTTCACATCCGCAAGGTCGCGGGCGCTGTCGTCGGGCCGCACCTCTCCCGGGCGCGCGGGCGTTATCGGTGATTCGCCGGTGAAATGCCGCACGACCTCGGCCAGGCTTGTCGCACCGAGCACCTGCGTCGCCCCGACCCAGGCCGCCTCCGCCCCGCTGGCGCGCGGGCATAACAGGACGCGGTCATGTTCGGCCGCCGCCATCGCGGCGGGCAGCGCCCCCACAACCGGACAGAGCCGGCCGTCAAGCGACAGCTCGCCGAGCGAGACGGTATTCGACACCTCGTCGCGCGGAATGATCTCGAGCGCCGCGAGCAGCGCCATCGCGATGGGAAGATCGAAATGCGATCCTTCCTTGGGCAGGTCCGCGGGCGACAGGTTCACTGTGATACGTTTCGACGGCAGGGCGAGCGACATCGCATTCAGCGCGCTGCGCACCCGCTCGCGCGCCTCCGATACCGCCTTGTCGGGCAGACCCACGATATGAAAGGCCGGCAGGCCCGGGGCGATCGCGCATTGCGCCTCCACCATCTGCGCGCGAACACCCTCGAATGCCACCGTATAGGCGCATGTGATCATGCCGCCCTCCCCGACCCCGTCACCCCCGCCTATCCAGTCGTGGTTCACAAATCGTTAACGCCGGCCCGCGGAGCCCGTCGCAGGCGAGATCCGGTCCGCCATGCCACGCCAATTGATCCACCCGGCGCCCTGCAGCGTATCACCCCGACAACGCGCCATGAGCGCCGACGTATGGGAGACAGGACATGCCACTCGATGATCAAAGTGACAGGAACTTCTCGCGCAGCGCCATGAAAGCCGAGTTGCTTGACGCGCAGACCGAACTGGAACTGGCCTATGCATGGCGCGATCAACGCGACGAAGAGGCCCTGCACCGCCTGATCACCGCCTATATGCGCCTCGCGATCTCCATGGCGTACAAGTTCCGCCGCTACGGCGCCCCGATGAACGACCTGATCCAGGAAGCCGGGCTGGGGTTGATGAAGGCGGCCGACAAGTTCGACCCCGACCGCGGGGTGCGCTTTTCGACCTATGCGGTCTGGTGGATCAAGGCCAGCATTCAGGATTACGTGATGCGCAACTGGTCGATGGTGCGCACGGGGTCGACCTCGAGCCAGAAATCGCTGTTCTTCAATCTCAAGCGCGTGCAGGCGCGGATCGAGCGCGAAGCCATGGCGCGCGGCGAAACTCTGGACAGCCACCAGCTGCGCGAGTTGATCGCGTCGGAGGTCGGGGTATCGACCCGCGACGTCGAGATGATGAGCGGGCGACTGTCCGGGTCCGACTACTCGCTCAACGCGACGCAGTCGACGGATGAGGATGGCCGCGAATGGATCGACGCGCTGGAGGACGATGCGCAACAGGCGTCACAGATGGTCGAGGACCGGCACGACACCGCCAAGCTGCGCGAATGGCTGGACAGCGCGCTTGCCAATCTGAATGAGCGCGAGCGCTTCATCGTTGAGGAACGCAAGCTGCGCGGTGACGGGCGCACGCTGGAAAGCCTGGGTGAAGAATTGGGACTGTCCAAGGAACGCGTGCGCCAGCTTGAGGCGGCCGCTTTTGCCAAGATGCGCAAATCCCTTGAGTCGCAAAGCCGCGAAGTGCATCACTTCCTCGCATGAACGGTCGTCACCTCCTCGCAGCGTTCCTGTTGCTCGCGCTCGCCGCAGCGCCGACCAGTGCTGCGGCGGACCAGATACCAGCATCACGACTGCAATCGCTCCCCGACGCCGACATCGTCATTCTCGGAGAGTTGCACGACAATCCGTATCACCACGCGAACCAGGCGGCCGCCACGGCCGCCATAGCGCCCGCCGCCCTTGTGTTCGAGATGCTCACCCCGGAACTCGCCGCGCGCGCCGCGGGAATTGACCGATCGGACGCCGGCGCCCTCGCCCAAGCCCTGTCATGGGAGGCGCGCGGCTGGCCCGATTTCGAGATGTATCACCCCATATTCGAGGCGGCGCCGCAGGCCCGGATATTCGGCGGCGACCTGCCTCGCAGCGAAATCCGCCGCGCCCTTGATGAGGGTGCCGAAGCGGTCTTTGCCGCCCGTCACGGCGCACAGGCGGCCCAGGTCTGGGGCCTGGACAGGCCGCTCCCGCCTGAACAACAGGCCGAACGCGAGAATGCGCAGGCGCGCGCGCATTGCGACGCGATGCCCGAGGACCTCCTGCCCGGAATGGTCGCGGCACAGCGTCTGCGCGACGCGGTCCTGGCGCATTCGGTCACGCTGGCCCATGCGCAGACCGGCGGGCCCGTGGTTCTGATCACCGGCAATGGGCATGCGCGGACCGATCGGGGCGTGCCCCGCAAGCTCGCCCGCGGGGCGCCGTCACTCGGCGTCCTGGCGATCGGGCAGCTCGAATCGGAGCCCGACTCCGAACCGCCGTACGACTTATGGCTCGTCACCCCCGGAATCGAGCGCGGCGATCCCTGCGCGGCGTTCGAGTAGGCCCTGAAAGCGCCGGCGCTACCCCGATTCCAGCGCGAACCGCTGCGGCGCAGCGCTCAGATCCGAGACCGACAAGTCACTGCGTGGACGCGCCAGACGGTTGCGCACCACCCAGTGAAGGCGATGTTCGGCGCGCGTGATCGCGACATAGGCAAGGCGCTTCCACAATGGCAGGCCCGCCTCCATCCGGCCCGACCGCGCGGCGGCGAACAGATCCGGCGCGAAGACCTGCACCTCGGGCCATTGCGAGCCCTGCGCCTTGTGTATCGTCACGGCGGCACCGTGCAGGAAGGCCGCCCCCATCCGCGCCGCCGACGGGATGACCGGCTCTTCGGTGTCGGGGTGCTCGATCTTGATGATCGCGGCGACGGATATGCGCGGATCCTCGGCACCGATGACATGCAGGCGAGCGAAGCCGGGTTGTTTGCCACGTCCCAGATAGATCGCCTGCGCGCCCTTGATCAGGCCGCGCGCTTCGAGGTCGATGCGCCGTTTGCGATGCTTGAGCGGCAGCTCGAGCCCGTCGCAGATCAGCGGTTCTCCGGGCAGGAGGTCTTCTGCCGGTGCGTCATGGGCTGCGCGAAAGGCCTGAATCAGACGGATACGCGTCGCATTGCGCCACACGAGGACCGGTGAACGCGCCATGAGATCGGCATCGGCGCGTTGTGAGATCACGACCCGATCATCGGCCTCGGCCGCCGCCGAAACCCTGTCCTCGAACGCCTCGAAGCCGAGATCGGGATCGGCCAGCGCATGCGCGAGATCGAGTATCGGATTCCCCCGCACCTGCCTGTGTATGCGGCTCAGATGCAGCCGATTCTCCCCGGAAATCCCGTCGAACACCATTTCGCCGGACTGTCCCACCGGCGCCAGCTGCGCGGGATCGCCAAAGAGGATCAGCGTCGGGAAGATCTCGCGCAAATCCTCCAACTGCCGCGCATCCAGCATCGACGCTTCATCGACGAAACCGATATCGAGCGGCTGCTCGCGCCGCTTCCAGCCCTTGATGAAATCCGACCCCCTCAGCCCCGCCGCGGCCAGCGCGCCCGGGATCGACTTCACGGAGGCATAGAAAGCCAGCGCCCGTTCGAGCGCGGCGTCCGCCAGCCCCTCGATGCTGGGGCGTGGTCCGTTCCCGGCAAGCCACTCGGCGATCTTCTCGTATTCGGGATCATAGACCGGGGTGTAGAGGATACGGTGAATCGTCGTGGCCGGCACGCCGCGGGTACGCAGGACGCTCGCGGCCTTGTTGGTCGGGGCGAGCACGGCCATGCTGCGCCGGTCCTTGCGCCGCCGCCCCTCGTAATCGGCCGAGACGGTCTCCACCCC
>CAZMBT010000032.1:0-14666 GCA_964564395.1 uncultured Alkalilacustris sp. | reverse complement strand
GCGCGTTCTTTGCGGCCGTTTCCGCAAGCGGCAGGCCGTGATCGTTGCTCTGGGTGACCTGCTTCTGCCCGTCGGGCAGCATCAGCTCGATGTCGATATCAAGGCTTTCGGCCATGCGCCGTGCGCGCGACTTGCCGGACAGATCCGTGAAGCCGGGCGCGCGATTGAGCACATAGCGCAGTCGCTCGGTCGGGAGCTCCTCGGCCTTCAGCGCACGGATGAGCCGCAGCGCATTCTGCGCGCAGCGCATGTCGAGCTCCATCAGCGCGAAATAGACATGCGCCTGATTCAGGACCGATTCGGTCCACTGCACGACGGTGGTGGGCATGTCGACCACGACGAAATCGAACTTGGAGCGGGCCATGTCGATGATGCGCCCGACATCCTCGCCCGTGATCAGATCCAGCGGCAGCATGTCGCTCGGCGCGGTGAGCACGCTGAGCACCTCGTTGAACGGCAGCAGCGCCTGCACGAAGGCGTCCTGGTCCATCGCGGCCGTATCGGACAGCAATTCGTAGACCGCATCGCGGCGGGGCAGGTCGAGATATGTCGCCACCGAGCCGAACTGCAGATCCAGGTCGATCAGGCAGACCCTCGGCGGCGCCTTCTTGTCCACATTCGCCAGCTCCCAGGCCAGATTGACCGCGAAAGTCGTCGCCCCGACACCGCCGGCCAGCCCGTGCACCGGCAGGATCACGCCGTCATGACGCCCGGACTCGCCCGCTTGTGTGGTGGGCGCCTGCGGCACATTGGCCAGCGGCGGCGCCGGTTTGCGCAGCCGTTCGATCGCATCGTGCAGCGCGCCTTCCGGCAAGGGGTAGGGTACGAAATCGTCGGCGCCCTGGCGCAGCAGTTCATGCAGGATCATCGGGCCGAGATCCTCGGCGATCAGGATCGCCTTCACCTCATGTGCCTTGGCCGTCTGGATGAGCTGTCGAATCGCGGGCAGGTTCGCTTCATCCTCGTCATCTACGGCGATGGCGATGAATTCGAGGCTGCGCGCCTCGGGCTGCTCCAGAAACACGACCGCGTCCTCAAAGCCGAGATCGCCCCAGCGCTCGCCAAGCTCGGCCTCCATGTCCTCGATCAACAGGTCGAAATTCTGTACATCGCGGGACACCGTGCAGGCGAGGACCTGCGTCGTCACGGGCTGTAATGCTGCCATACTCGTCATTGCCTCAAACCTCCAGCCGGGGACCGTTCGCCTGCCTGCGGCATGCCGGTTCTGCCGGGCGCCCGTGATCTGCCGCGTACCGGGACGCGGCGGGTCGGGTCGGGCGTCCGTCCCACTCAGCCAACGTCGTCGACAATCATGACAAGATTGGGGCTGAAAAATCGTAATTGTTCGGTATTTGTGGCCGATACCGTGGCATCGGCCGCGGTGGGCGGATCAGCCGCCGATGCCGCTGCCGCCGGTGACAGGCTCGACCGGGCGGGTCGCACTCTCGATGTATTCGCGCGCGACGATGGCGGCATACTTGCCGTCCAGCACGGTCGGATGGCGCTGCACGAAACCCGAAACTTCGGTCACGGTGCGCCGGTTGCGCCGCTCCCGGCCCTGGGTCACAATAAGCGGCTGGGTTTCGCCCTTGGAAACAACGGCTTCCAGCCGGTCGCGCCCGACGCCCTGACGCACCATGAAATCGACCACGGCGCGTGCGCGGCGCATGCCCAGCCTTTCGTTATAGGCGGCCGACCCCACCAGGTCGGTGTGGCCGTAGACCCGGAAACGCACCTCGGGGAACTGCTTGATCCAGTCGGCCTGACGGCGCAGGGCGGCCTGCGCCTGCGCGTCGAGCCGCGCGCTGTCGAATTCGAAGTTGACGGTGCTGGGCACTTCTTCGGCGAATCGTTCGGCCAGATCGATGGCGAAGTCCTTCTGCCCGGTCTGAATCAGCGTGTTGTGCATCGTCGGATTGCCGAAAGCGCCCTCGTCGATCTGCGAACCCGCCTCACGGTCGAACGCGCCGGGTTGGCAGGCCGCAAGGGCAGCCACGCTGGTACAGATCAGGAAATGCCGCATCGGTTCCGCCTCCCGTCAATCCATGACATAGCCGTAGGAGCCGCTGAAATCCTGCCGGGCGACTTCGCCCACGGCGTCCGAGCGGCTGCTCGCGGTCTGGCCGAACAGGAACAGCTCGCGCTCGCTGGGCGGGCGCACGCGGTCGGTCGGCAGGGCCAGCGCCTCGCCACGCGTCGGGGTGACGAGATGCGGCGTGATGATGATCACGAGTTCGCTCTGATCGCGCTGAAAGTCGGAGCTGCGAAACAGCGCGCCGAGGATCGGTATATCCCCGAGCCAGGGCACCTGCGACGCCGCCGAACGGAAGTCATCCTGCAACAACCCGGCAATGGCAAAGCTTTCGCCGTCGCGCATCTCGACGGTGGTCGAGGTCTCCCGGCGGTTGAAGGCACTGACATCGAACTGCCCGCTGCGCAGCGAATTCGTGGCGTCGATGCCGCTGACGGCCGCGTTGATGGACAGGTTGATCACGTCATCGGCAACGACGCGCGGGGTGAAGTTGAGCTCAACTCCGAAGGGCTTGAACTCGATCCCGACACTGCCGTCGCCATCGACGATCGGTACCGGTAGCTCGCCGCCGGCGAGGAACTGCGCCTCCTGCCCTGACAGCGCGGTCAGGTTCGGCTCGGCGAGGGTGCGCACCAGCCCCTTGGTTTCCAGCGCCTCGATCAGCGCCGAGAATTGCAGGCTGCCGCTCGTGAAGCTCAGCCCGAGCGTGCCCTGCGCCCCGCTGAGACGCGATCCGGTCTCGACGCGGTTGCGCCCGAGGCCGCGCACATTGCCCGCCGAAAGCTGTGACGACAGCCCCTTGCTGACCGAGCGTTCCATCTCGGCGAAGCGCACCTTGAGCATGACCTGCTGGGTGCCGCCGACGGTCATCAGATTGGACACCCGCTCGGGCGCGTAGCGGCGCGCAAGGTCGAGCGCACGGTCGAGCTTTTGCGTGCTCGACACCGTGCCCGACAGCACGATCCCGTCATTGGCGGTGCGGACCTCGATATCTTCGTTGGGCAGGATCTGACCCAGCCTTTCCTTGAATTCGGCGACATCGGGCGTGACGCGCACATCGATATTCGTGATCAGCCGCGCATCGGCATCCAGCAAGGTCAGCGTCGTGCGCCCGGGCGCCTTGCCGAGCACATAGATTGACCGTTCCGACAAGGTCGAAATGTCGGCGATGCCGGGATTGGCGATGGAGAGTTCGGCGAAGGGTACATCGCTTTCGACGACCACGGCCCGATTCATGGACACGTTGAGCGCCGAACTGACGCCGCTTTCGACGACCCGCACGGATTGCGCCTGCGCCGCGGAAACGGCCATGACCGCCAGTGCCGCCACTGCGGCTGCCCGAAGAAACCTGTAAACTGCCATGTGATCCTGCCTCGCTGATCACGTAGAAATGCCGGGTCTGAGGCGCCCGATTGCCATCACTATGCGTCAGATCGGGATTCATTGCAATAATCAGGGCCTTGGGTGTGATTGTTTATGTGTGACTAAGGCAACACGCGGCACCGGTTGCGGTGATGTGCGGCTGACCCACCAGATGCGGTGGCGTCAGCTGCGCGGTTTCGCCCCGGCCGGCGCCCTTGCATGGTATCGGATGCGGCGTCATAAGCATGACGCATGCAAAGTTGCGGAGCTCGCTCGCCATGATCGGACGCCTGAATCACGTCGCCATCGCCGTGCCGGACCTCGGGCAGGCCGTGGCGCAGTATCGCGATACGCTGGGCGCGCAGGTGGGTGCGCCGCAGGACGAGCCCGATCATGGCGTGACGGTGGTCTTCATCACCCTGCCCAACACCAAGATCGAATTGCTTTACCCGTTGGGCGAGAACAGCCCGATCGCCGCATTTCTGGAAAAGAATCCGGCCGGGGGGATTCATCATGTCTGCTACGAGGTGGACGACATCGCCGCCGCGGCCGACCGGCTGCGCGACAACGGAGCGCGGGTCCTGGGATCGGGTGAACCCAGGATCGGGGCGCATGGCAAGCCGGTGCTCTTCCTGCATCCGAAGGATTTCAACGGTACGCTGATCGAGCTGGAGCAAGCCTGATGACCCTCATGTCCGCCATCGTCCTGTTTGCCGTCGTGTGGTTCATGACGCTGTTCGTGATCCTGCCGCTGCGCCTGCGCACGCAGGCCGAGCTGGGCGAGATCGTGCCCGGTACACCGGCTTCTGCCCCTGATGAGGCGCATATCTGGCGCAAGGTCAAGCTGGTCACGGCGATTGCGGTGGTGATCTGGGCGGTTCTGGCTTCGATCATCTATTTCGGGCTTGTGGGGATCGCCGATATCGACATCTTCAACACCATGGACCCCGATTTTCACAACCGCTGATCGTTATGGTGCGGCATGTGGCGGTGCAGCAGGTGGGTGAAGGCTGCTGCGCCCAGCACCGGCACCAGCAGATTCAGCACCGGAATCGTCAGTGGCGCGACCATGAGCAGACCGCCCAGCCACACCTCACCGCGATGGCGTCGGTAGAGGGCGCGCGCTCCGCTTCGCCCGAGGCGACGCATCGCCGCGATCTGCATGTATTCGCGACCTAGCAGATAGCCGTTGACGGCCCAGAAGATCAGCGGCGCAACCGGCGCCGCAAGCGGATACGCCAGCAGCGCCAGCGCGTTCACCGTCAGCAGCAGGACGAAAAAGCCGGCCGCGTCCAGCAGGGATTGCCACAGCGGGATCCGTGGCGGGGCGGGCAGATGCGGATAATGGCGCGCTTCGACCGCGGCGGCGACGTCGTCGAGGAAAAGCCCGGTAAAGGCGGATGCAACCGGAATCATCAGGAACGGCGACAGCACCAGCATCACCAGAAGCGAGCCGAACGACAGAAGCGCGCCGAGCCCCGAAACCTCGCCGATGAAGGGCAGCGTCACGATATCCGGCAAGAAGAGCTGGATCGCCCCCAGAACCGCGGCATATAGCGCGATCAGCAGCATCAGCGTCAGGGCCACGCCCAGCCAGACAACCTTGCGAAAGCGCCGGTCACGCAGCTGCGCCAGCGCCTTCAACAGATCGCCGATCAGGTGGAAGATCACACCGGCGGCCGCGTGATCAGCGCGGCGATGTCGGGGCGCGGCCGCTCGGGCGGCTTGTGCTGCGCAGTGCCCAGATGCACCATCCCCGCGACACGTTCATGCGGTTCCAGCCCCAGCCCCTCATGTGCGAAGCTGCGGTCATGTGCCGCCCAGCCGGTCAGCCAGCACGCGCCCCAGCCCGTCGCCAGAGCAGCATTCACCAGCGACAGGCAGACCGCGGCGGATGACATGAGCTGTTCGATTTCCGGAATCGTCTCGGACGGCTTCGGTGCAGCGATCACGGCAACGACGAGGTCGGCATCGGCATACTGCGCGACCCCCTTGGCGCGCTTCTCCGGCGCGATGTCGAGCGCCGCGCCGCGTGTTTCGGCAAGTGCGGCGAGCCGTTGCAAGGCGGGGCGGTGCAGCACGATGAAGCGCCACGGTTCCAGCTTGCCGTGATCGGGGACGCGGGTCGCGGCCGTCAGCAGGGTTTCGAGCGCGGTTGCATCGGGCACCGGCGCGGTCAGCATGCGCGCCGGGGTGGAGCGGCGGCTGAGCAGAAAGTCGATCACGGCGGGGTCGGGCATGCGGCGCTCCTGAAGCTGATGACATTGCGCACTACCTAGCCGCAGGCTAGCATTCGCGCCAGATCCGATCCGCCGTCGCCTGCATATGCCGAAACCCCATCCCGATCTTGCCCATCTCGCCCGCCCCGGTGCCGAACTGCGCGTGCGCGTGACACCGCGTGCGGCGCGGGCCGGCGTGGAGCTGCGCGAGGATGGCGGCATCGCCGTTCGCGTGACGGCGCCGCCCGCGGACGGTCGCGCCAACCGCGACGCCACCCGTCTTCTGGCCAGCGCGCTGGGGATCGCGAAGTCGCGTCTTCAACTGCTGCGCGGCGCGACGGCGCGCGACAAGCTGTTTCGTGTGGGGCCGACCGTCTGACAGGGCCTGCCAAAGGGGCCGGCCGGGGGCGGGTCAGTCGGCGGCGTTGCCGCGCCGCAAGCGATACACCCCCTCGGGCAGATTGAGCGCCGCGCCCAGGTCGCGCAGCTGGGACATCGACAGCGTGACGCGCAGCGTCCTGTCGGCGCGGGCGTCGAACTGCTCGACCGCGATGCAGTCCTCGAACGCGGTGATGATCACGTCTTCCTGCAGGGGCGCGGCGCCTTCGTCCACCAGTGTCACCACGGTGGCGTCGAAATCATGCTCGATGGTAAACATCGCCGCAGTCTACAATGCTTGTCGCGACGGCTCAACGCAGCGTGCGTCGAAGGCGGTCGAAACCGTAGAGCAGCGGTGCCAGGACCATGTTGTAGGTAACGCGCGCGACCGGATTCAGCCCCGGCAGCGCGATCAGCCGCGCCAGCCAGCGATAGCGCGGGATCGCCCGCCACAGCGCCATGAAGGCCGGCAACCCCGCACAAAGCCGTCCCCGGTCGAACACATGCAGCCGCCGACGGACGGTGTCGCGGTCCAGGCCCCATGCCGCCAGGTCGGCGGTATTGAGGTCCTCGAAGGCGACGGTCAGCGCTTCGGCCTGCGCCGCGCGACGATAGGCCGCGATTTCGCGCGCGCAGATCGGGCAGTCGCCATTGTAAAGCACCACAAGGTCGGATTCGGTGTTCATGACCTGCGACATAGGCCGGCCGTGCCCCGCGCAAAGGTCTCCGGCTGCGTCTTTTGGGGGCTGATCCGGTGGCTGTGACGGGATAAACTGTCGGCGTTGCGGTCAGGAGGAAACGATGCGCTGGCTCGTGTTGCTCGCGTTCTTGCTGGTTTCGGCCTGTGCGGGGGCGGTGGTGCCGTCGGGTGGCGTGCAGCAGGGCATGGCGCCGGCAGCCGCCGCGCCGCGCGACGATGTGGCCGCTGCAGCGCGCGATTTCGCGCATGTCGTGGATCGCATGCAGCCGGTGATCGAACGAAGCTGCCGCTCGGAAAACCCGGGTCTGAACTGCGATTTCCTGATCGTGGTCGATGACCGGCCGGGCATCCCGCCCAATGCCTTTCAGACCATCGACCGGCGCAGCGGACGTCCGGTGATCGGGCTGACCCTGTCGCTGATCGCCGAGGCGCGCAACCGTGATGAGCTTGCCTTCGTGCTCGGACATGAGGCCGGGCATCATATCGCCGGGCATATCCCGCGTCGCCGCGAGTCGGCGCTGGCCGGGGCGCTGATTCTGGGCACGCTGGCGTCGCTGGGCGGGGCCGATGCCGCGTCGGTGCGCACGGCACAGAACCTGGGCGCGGATCTCGGGGCAAGGCGGTATTCGCAGGAATTCGAGCTGGAGGCCGATGCGTGGGGAACGGTGCTGGCGTACCGTGCCGGCTTCGACCCTGTGCGCGGGGCCGCCTTTTTCGGTCGGATCCCCGATCCGGGCCACGGCTTCCTGGCCACGCATCCGCCCAATGCCCAGCGCATGGAACTGGTCGCGCGCACGGCCGCCGCGCTGCGCCGTGGGGAAAGTTGATTCAGGTCAAGGCGCGACGGTGGCGGATGACGGTACCCTGACGGCAGAAATCCGAATGGGAGCGTTGCAATGGGTATTCTCAGCAAGATTGACCGGCATGTCGGTCTCGTCAATCGCATGGCCGACACGGTGGGCGCCGATGTGGGCGGGGCCCTGGCCTCGGGGCGGCTGCATGGCCACGAGTTTCGCGGGGCGGTGCTGCGCTGCACGGGCTGCGATCACGTGAGCGAATGCGTGGAGTGGCTGGGCGCGCATGCCGCCGACGGCGCAGCGGCCGCGCCGGATTACTGCCGCAATGCCGGGTTGATGGCGCGGCTCAAGCACTGAGTCCGCCGAAACGGAACTGCAACGGAACTGCGGGCGCCTGGACGGACCCGGGCGGTGTGGGGCGACCCCGTCACCCGTCGTGGCGCCGTTGTGTGGCCGACTGGGAAGGAAGAAGGGCCGCCCGATGGGCGGCCCTCGATGAACGTCGTCGCCGTGCGGCTCACGCCTCGTCGTCGTCGAGCGCCTCGACTTCCTTTTCGAGCTCCTCCTTGGAGACTTCCTTCTCGGTCACCTGCGCCTTTTCGAGAATGTGATCGACGACCTTGTCCTCGAAGATCGGGGCGCGCAGTTGCTGTTGCATCTGCGGGTTCTGCTGGATGAACTCGAAGAACTGCCGCTCCTGGCCGGGGTACTGACGCGCCTGCTGCATCACCGCCTGGGTCATTTCCTGGTCGGTGACCTGGATCTCGTTGGCATTGCCCAGCTCGGCCAGCAGCAGACCCAGCCGCACGCGCCGCTCGGCAAGCTTTCGGTGCTCCTCGGTCGGCTCGATTTCGGGGTGATCGTGGCCTTCGACCTCGGGGTTCTCTTCATGCCATAGCTGATGCGCGATCTGCTTGGCCTCGGCGTCGACGAGGCTGGGCGGCAGCTCGAAGGATACCATCTCGTCGAGCTTGTCGAGCAGCCGGCGCTTGAGAACCGCGCGCGCCGCCTGCGCGTATTCCGCCTGCAGCCGCTCGCGCACCTGACCGCGCAGCGCCTCCAGGTCGTCGGCGCCGAACCGCTTGGCCAGCTCATCGTCGATCTCGGCGGCTTTCGGCGCTTTCACGGCCTTGATGGTGCAGTCAAAGGTCGCTTCCTTGCCGGCCAGCGCTTCGGACCCGTATTCCTCGGGGAACGTGACGGTCACCACCGTCTCGTCGCCGGGCTTCACGCCCACGAGCTGCTCCTCGAAGCCGGGAATGAAGGCGTTCGAGCCAAGGGTGAGCGGGTAATCCTCGGCGGCGCCGCCCTCGAAAGGCTCGCCATCGGTCTTGCCCAAGAAATCGAACACGACCTGGTCGCCGTCCTGCGCCGCCTCGCCCTCGGCGCGGTCCTCGAACTGCTGCGCGCTTTCGGCCAGCTTGGACAGGGCCTCCTCGACGGCCGTATCCTCCGGCGTGACGGTAAGGCGCTCAAGCTCGATGCTCTCGATGTCCACCTCGGGGATGTCCGGCAGCGCCTCGTAGGACATCGTCACGACGACGTCGTCGCCTTCCTTCCAGTCCTGATTGGTCATCTGGACATCGGGCTGCTGTGCCGGGCGATCGCCGGTCTGCTCGAAATGCGTGCGCATCGCCTCGTCGACGCTTTCCTGCATGGCATCGCCGAGAACGCGCTTGCCGAACTGCTTCTTGAGCAGCGACATGGGCACCTTGCCCTTGCGAAAGCCCTTCATCTCGACTTCCGGCTTGGCCTCGGCGAGCTTCTCATCGACCTTGGCGTCGAGCTCCGAGGCGGTCACGGTGATCGTGTAGCCGCGTTTCAGACCTTCGTTCTGGGTCTCGGTGACCTGCATTGTGTCATCGTCCTTCTTGCTACTCTGGTGCGGGTGGAGGGACTTGAACCCCCACGCCTCGCGGCGCTTGGACCTAAACCAAGTGCGTCTGCCAATTCCGCCACACCCGCCAACACACTTCGACAGCCCGCCGAAAGCCAACGGGCCGTCCGATTTGGCGTCCCCTTAGCAAAGGAATCGGCGCAACGCGAGGAGAAAGTGCCGGCCGGCGCGGCGCGGGGCTTCCCGCATTCCATCGCTTGCGCTAGGCTGCCGCGCAAGGCCGGGAAACGGTCGCGAACAAGACGACCTCGAGCAGTCAGAGGCAGGCAGAATGACAGGTTACATCGAAGGCCCCGCCGGGGGCTTGTCGGCGGCGCTTTCAGGCGACGCCCATGCTGGTGGCTCCGGGGTGCATGATCCGCGGCGCCAGCAGGCCGGCGGCGGCGGGCTGGCGGCCGGCGTCTGCGTGATGACGCTGCGCGGCGCGGTGCCCGTCGACCGGTTGCGCGCGGGCGACCGCGTCGTGACCCGCGACCACGGTGCACAGATGCTCCATGGCCTCGCCGAGCAGGCAGGCGTCGCGCAGCCGGTGCGCATCCGGCGCGGTGCGCTCGGGCCGGGGCGTCCGGCGCGCGAGTGCGTTCTGGCCGGCGAGCAGCTCGTGCTCCTGCGCGGCTGGCGGGCCGAGCTTCTGTTCGGCTGCGGCGAGGTGCTGGTGGCGGCGTCGGCGCTGGCCGGGATGCCGGGCTTCGACCGGCTCGCGGGGTGCCCGGGGCTGCATCTGTTTCGCCCGGTCCTTGCGGAGCAGGCGATATTGCAGGTCGATGCGCTGGAACTGGCCTTCATTCGCGAGAACGTGGCGCACCCGGCCACGCACCGCCCGATCCTGCGGCGATGGGAGGCGCTGCTGCTGCTTCAGCCTTCCAGCGCGCGCAGTGCGGCGGGCACCGCCTCGGGCAGGTCATCGGCGGTCAACCCCGGCCCGAAGCGGCGCGCCGCCTCGACATGCAGCCAGGATGCCGCCTTTGCCGCGTCCATCGGGGTGGCACCGCGCGCCATGAATCCGGTTATGAGCCCGGCCAGCACATCGCCCGCGCCGGCGGTGGCCAACCACGGCACGCGCCTGTCGTAATGCGCCGAATTGACCGCCGCGCGCCCGTCCGGTGTCGCGATGATGGTATCGGGCCCCTTGAGCAGCACCGTACAACCGGCCCGCCCGGCCGCGGCGCGTGCGGCATCGACGCGTGAGTAGGCCGGCCCGCTTGTCGCGGGTGCGGTCAGGCGCGCCGCCAGATCCGGGAAGAGCCGCGCGAATTCGCCGTCATGCGGGGTCAGCACGGTCAGCGGATGCAGCGCCCGAAACAGTGTCTCGGGCGCATCGCGAAAGACCGTCAGCGCGTCGGCATCGAGGACGCAGCCGCGTTCGCAATGCAGCGCCCGCTCAACCAGTGCCCGTGTCGCGTCGCTCGTACCGAGGCCCGGCCCGAGGCACAGCGCGTTGATCCGCGCATCGCTCAGCGCTGCCTCCAGCCCCTCCGCCCCGGCCAGCGGGCGCAGCATCACGGCATCGAGCCGCGCCGCGTTCTCCTGCAGAGCGGCCGGCGGGCAGCCCAGCGTGACCAGCCCGCAGCCGGTGCGCAGCGCTGCGCGCGCGGCCAGCCGCGCGGCGCCGCCACGCCCCGGGCCCCCGCTCAGGATCAACGCATGCCCATGATCGTATTTGTGGCCCCCCTGCTTTGCGGGCACGTCGTGGGCCTGCGTCAGCTGCGCGGCGTCCGCCGGGGCGCCGCGCAGCCCGATATCGACCACCTGCAGCGTCCCGACGGGCCCGTCGCCGAGGTAATGCCCGCATTTCGGGCGATGAAAGCTGACGGTCAGATCCGGATATGTCGCAGGGCCGAGATGGCGACCGCTGTCGGCGCACAGTCCGGAGGCGATATCGACGGCGACCACACGCCCGCCGAGGCGGCCGCGCGCATGCGCCAGCAATTCGGCGGCCTGTGCGGGCGCCCCCTCAAGCGGCCGCGTCAGCCCGGTGCCGAAGAGCGCATCCACCCAAAGATCCGCGGGCGCGGCAGCCTTCATCGCATCCTCTGTCAGCGCCGCGACGGGGCCGTCCCAGGTCTCGGCGTTGCGGCGCGCATCCGGCGCAAGCCGCTCGGCGCTGCCGAACAGGAGCACCTCCACCGCCCAGCCGCGCGCGGCCAGCAGGCGGGCGATGACGAACCCGTCGCCGCCATTGTTGCCCGGCCCGCACAGCACCACGGCACGCGCGGCGACAAGGTCGGGCCATGTGCGTGCTACGGCGTCCACGACCGCGAGGCCGGCCCGCTCCATCAGCGCCAGCCCGGTAACGGCGCCGGCCTCGATCGCGGCGCGCTCGATGGCGCGCATTTGGGCAGATGTCAGAAGTTCGACCACTTTTCTCGCCCCCGATCTTCGCCCGCTGCCGATTTTGGCATCAAGGCGCACAACTTTTAGTCATTTCGGCCTTTCCAGCCCCGGCCGGCCGGCGGGGCGCGTGCGATCCAATTGTGTGCGCGCACCGGAAGTGATGTGTCAATCGCAGCAAAGCGAGTCACCGGGAGGCCAGCACGATGAAAAAGGTCGAGGCGATCATCAAGCCGTTCAAGCTCGATGAGGTCAAGGAGGCGCTGCAGGAGATCGGCGTGCAGGGGCTGTCGGTGATCGAGGTCAAGGGCTTTGGTCGCCAGAAGGGGCATACCGAACTCTATCGCGGTGCCGAATATGTTGTCGATTTCCTACCCAAGGTGAAGATCGAGGTCGTCCTCGGCGACGACCAGGTCGAGGACGCCGTGGAGGCGATCACCAACGCCGCGCGCACCGACAAGATCGGTGACGGCAAGATCTTCGTCAGCCCCGTCGATCAGGCGATCCGGATCCGCACCGGCGAAAGCGGCGACGACGCGCTTTGACGCGCATTGCGCGAATTCAGTCAGCAGGCTCAACAAAGAGGAAGACGATCAGATGAGCAATGCAGATGTCATCAAGATGATCAAGGACGAGGATATCGCCTATGTGGATATCCGTTTCACCGACCCGCGCGGCAAGATGCAGCATGTCACCATGCTGGCCGACAAGGTCGATGAGGATTTCATGGAAGAAGGGCTGATGTTCGACGGCTCCTCGATCCAGGGTTTCAAGACCATCGATCAGTCCGACATGAAGCTGATGCCCGACCCGGCAACGGCCTACATCGACCCGTTTTACGCCGAGAAGACGCTGTGCATGCATTGCACCATCCTCGAGCCGGACACCGGCGAGCCCTATAACCGCGACCCGCGCGGCACGGCCGAGAAGGCCGAGGCGTATCTGAAATCCTCCGGTATCGGGGATGCCGCCTTCTTCGGACCCGAGGCCGAGTTCTTCGTCTTCGACGATGTGCGCTTTTCGAACAGCATCAACAAGGTGGGCTACGAGGTCGATGCGATCGACGGTTCGTGGAACACCGACACCGAGTACGAGATGGGCAATCTGGGCCATCGCGGCGGCGTCAAGGGGGGCTATTTCCCGGTCAATCCGACCGACCACGGCATGGATCTGCGCTCGGAAATGCTCTCGACGATGAAGCAGATCGGGATGGATGTCGACAAGCACCACCACGAGGTCGGTTCCTGCCAGCACGAGCTGGGGCTGATCTTCAGCTCGCTCAAGAAACAGGGCGACGAGCTGCAGAAGTTCAAGTACGTCGTGCACAACGTCGCCAACGCCTATGGCCGGTCGGCGACCTTCATGCCCAAGCCGCTGCAGGGCGACAACGGCACCGGGATGCATGTCAACATGTCGATCTGGAAGGACGGCAAGCCGCTCTTTGCGGGCGACAAGTATGCCGACCTGTCGGATGAGGCGCTGTGGTTCATCGGCGGCATCCTCAAGCACGCCAAGGCGCTCAACGCCTTCACCAACCCCTCGACCAACAGCTACAAGCGCCTGATCCCGGGCTTCGAGGCGCCGGTGCTGCTGGCCTATTCGGCGCGCAACCGCTCGGCCTCGATCCGGATCCCCTGGGCCGAAAGCCCGAAGGCCAAGCGCATCGAGGCGCGTTTCCCCGACCCGTCCTGCAACCCCTATCTCGCCTTCTCGGCGCTGATGATGGCCGGGCTCGACGGGATCAAGAACAAGCTCAGCCCGGGCGAGGCTTCGGACAAGGATCTCTACGACCTGCCGCCGGAAGAGCTGTCGGATATCCCTACCGTCTGCGGGTCGCTGCGCGAGGCGATCGAGTCGCTGGAGGCGGACCACGAGTTCCTGCTGGCCGGCGATGTCTTCACGCGTGATCAGCTTGACGGGTACATCGCGCTGAAATGGGACGAGGTCTATGCCTATGAGCACACCCCGCACCCCATCGAATTCCAGATGTATTACAGCTGCTGAGCGGCTTTACGCCCGGCCTTTGGCAGGCCGGACGACACCATCCGAATGACGAAAAGGGCCTCGGCGGTACTGCACCGCCGGGGCCTTTCTCTCGCGGTTGCGCCCGTGGCGGTGCGCGCTCTGCCGCTGCCGTCAGCTTCGGGGTTTGCGCAGATCCGTCCAGCTGGTGCCGTCCCACCAGCGCAGCATGGTCTCGTCATCCGGGTCCAGATACCACTCCGCGGGCGGGGCGGCGGGCGCCGGTGCGGCCTGCTCCGCCGGCTTCGCCGGTTCCGGCGTGCCGCCGCGCGGATCGGCGGCGATATCGCCCTGCGCTGCCCCTTTCTGGCCGGCCGCCGTCTGCTCGGCGACCAGTTCGCCCGCGCGCGCCTTGGTGGCGAGCGAGAAGAGATCCGCGAAGAAGCCGCCCGTCTCTCCGGCGGCGGCCCTGTCGGCGCGCCCCTGACGGAACAGGATGACCCCGAACACGATCAGGGCGATGCTGATGATCAGGCTGAACACCGATCCGACGATGCTGATCACGCCGACGGTCGTGAAAATGCGCGGGAACATGGCAGCCATGCCGTCGGTGCGCCGGGCGCTTCGCGGATTGTCCGGGTGGTAGCTGACCGACACATCCGCGCCGATGGTCGGGCGCGAACTGCTGCGCATGCCCTGGGTGAATTCGTGGGTCTGGCCGTCCTGCGTTTCGAAGGTGATGACGGGGCTGTACATGGTGTCGCCATCGCTGCCGCGCCGTTCGACGATATCGGTGATGACGCCGGTGGTGTCGACGGAGCCTTCAGGCATCGTCGGTGCGACCATGCCGCCGACATAGATGAAGACCACGCCAACCACGATTCCCAGCACACCGCCAACGATGCCGCCGGCCTGGCGCTTGCCGTTCCTGCTGCGCCGTCCGGAACTGCGCACGACCCCGAAAAGCCCCTCGACCACAAGCAGCGCG
>CAZMBT010000031.1:0-14955 GCA_964564395.1 uncultured Alkalilacustris sp. | reverse complement strand
GACAACCCGATGTCGGCCGACCGCGTGCGCTGGGAGCATATCCAGCGCGTCTTCGAGCAATGCGACCGCAACATCTCGGAGACGGCACGCCGGCTGAACATGCATCGCCGCACCTTGCAGCGCATCCTCGCAAAACGCTCGCCGCACTGAACCGGGCAACGTTCGGTCACTGCGGCGGCGCCTCGGATCCGACCCCCGCGGCTTCATCGTGAATCCAGCTGCGAAACGCCCGCACCTTCGCGCGGTCCTTGTCGGCCTCGGGGCAGACCACGTGATAGCGGAATGGCCGTGCCCCGGCGCCGGTTCCGATGCCGGCGCCGAAGGGCCGTACCAGCCGGCCGGCGCGGATGTCTTCCTCCGCGAGGGTACTGGGCGCCAGCGCCACCCCCTGCCCCGCGATCGCCGCCTGCAAGGCCATACTGTCGAGACTGAACTGCGGCCCGCGATCCGGATCGATATCGGTCAGCCCGGCGGCGCGCAGCCACATGCGCCAGTCCGGCGCCGAGTCCGCGCCCGAATCGCCCTCGCGCAGCAGCATCTTCCAGCGGACCTGCAACAGGACATGCCGCGCCAGATCCGCCGGCTCCCTGAGCGGCGGATCGCCGTCCAGAAGGTCGGGGCTGCAGACGGGGGCGACACTGTCCGACAGCAGGCACTCGGAAAACAGACCCGGATAGCTGCCGTGACCGTAGCGGATCGCCACATCGACCTCGTCGCGCTCGAAATCGATGAGCCGCTCGGAGGTGTCGATGCGCAGGTCGAGATCGGGGTGCAGCCGGTGAAACCTGTCGAGGCGCGGAATCAGCCACTTGGCCCCGAAGGAGGGCGGCATGCTGACGGTCAGCGTGCCGGTCTCCTCGTGTCGGCGCATCGCCGTGTATCCTTCCGCAAAGCGGTCGAAGCCCTCGCGCAGTGCGGGCAACGCCGCCTGCGCCGCCTCGGTGAGCACGACCGCGCGGGTCTTGCGCCGGAACAGCTTGACGCCGGCGAACTCCTCCAGGGACCGGATCTGCTGGCTGATCGCGGCCGGAGTCACGTGCAGTTCCTGTGCGGCGCGCGCAAAGCTCAGATGGCGCGCTGCCGCCTCGAAGGCGCGCAGGGAATTGAGCGGGGGCAGCCGTCGCAAGGCAATCTCCGATTAGTTTTTCTAAACCATTGGCACAGAATTGCTCGTTTGTCACCTGCTGTTTGAAAGCGCAGATTGGCGTCATCGAAAGGCACGGAACGGTATCGACACCCATCGCGGTAAAGAATTCCTTGCCCTCATGACACAAATGACGCCCCGGCGTTGCAGGAGGTTGAAATGTCGCTTCATCAGATCTGGGCCATGCCCGCAACACCCATCGATCACGACGCGCTGCGTCGGGCCAACGAGGCCCGCGTGGCGCGCTTCCATCGCGCCTTGGGGGCGGGAAAGCGGTTTCCCGGCCGCCTGCTTGCCGCCCTGGCCTGGCCGATCCGTGCGATGCGGGGCCACCGTGTGCGTCGCAGCACCGCGCAGGTCCTGAACGGGCTGAATGACCGTCTGCTGGCGGATATCGGGCTGTCGCGCGGCATGATCGGCAGCGTGGCGCAGAGAGCGGGTCACGCAGCCCGCATCAAGCGCCGGGAATGGCTCAGCCGCCGCACGCGCGCCGCGCTGGTGCGCCGGCAAATGGCCGAACTTGCGCAGATAGACCCGGCGTTGCATTCCGATATCGGGCTGCGCCCGCACAACTTCCGGGACATGGCCGAGGCGATCGTGGATCAGCACATGAACCCGCAACCCGCGAAGGGCGCTTCGTCCCCGCCCGAGCTTCGTGTGATCGCAGGCCCCGCCACGAGCCCCGCCGCAAGGCCGATTGCGCGCCCAGCACCGGCACAAGCCTTGCGCCATGGAACTTCGTCGGATCGTGCGGCCTGCGCGTGACCGCAAGCTGACACCGCGCGCAGATCGGTGGCGGGGCGATCCCGCCACCGAAATCAGCTTGAAAAGCCACCGGAACTGGCGCCATCAGCCGTGCGCCCCGCCGAGCCGCCGCCCGGCCCGCCGCCGCGACGCCCCGACCCGGCCTGAACCGGCGCATCCTGCGCACGCCGGGCGAGCGTCACGAACTCCGCCGCGCTGACCGTTCCGCCACGCGGCGCGATCCCGTCGGGAACCGGGACCGACTGCCGGCCCGGCGCCGCGACCTCGCCGCGCAGGGCGTCATATCGCAGGCACACCCCGAAATGGCAGTTTCCCGCAGCGCCGAGCGCGACGCGCTGATCCGGCGCCTCCAGGCTCTCGGCGCGCGGCAGATCCGTTATGGGGGCGGTGGGAGCACAGGCCATGCAAAGCAAGGCCAGAGCAAGGGCTTTCGGGGAATGCATGGCGGTCCTCCTGCGATGCGTTGCCTCCTCTGTGACGCGGCGATCTAGGGTGAATCGCCGGACCATCCAGACTACCGATCACGATTGCGCCAGCACGCCCGCAGCGTCGGCAAGGGGCGCAACGACGCAATCTCGGTTCGCGATCGCACAGCTCATGTCATATTCCGCACATTGAATGTTTTTCGTGCCGGCCCAAATCCCGCTGCAAGGACGCACGGAGCGTTCCGAAGACACACAACACAGACGAAGACCGAAATCGGAAAGGAATCGAGATGAAACTGACGCTGACCACGATCGCCGCCGCCGCCCTCATCGCCACCGCCGCGCAGGCTTCGGTACCCGGCGTCGACCAGCCGCTGCCGCGCGACACCGCCGAGGGCGCACAGCCCGGCTTCAGCACCACCGGCACGCAGACGCTCGAGGATGCGGCCGACCGCCTGACCCCGCGTGATCTGCGCGATCTGGGCAATGTCGAGCAGCTTACCGTGTCCACCTTCAACAGCATGGACGTGAACCCGGCTGCGCCGCAGGACCCGACGCTGTACCGCTGAGCCAACGCGCCGCAACGCACTGTGAAGACGGGCTGCCTGTATAAGGCAGCCCGTTCTGCATTGCGGCCGGCCTCAGTAATCGCGCTCGAAGAAGAGACCGATCCCCGTACGCCCTTCCGAATCCGTGCGTCCGCGCACCGTGACCGAGCGCGACACATCGAGATTGATCGACACTTCGCTGCGCCCCTCGGAATCAACCGTGACATCGGTATAGAGGTTTTCGGTCACATACGCCCCGGCGCGGACGCCGGCGCCACCCTCCTCGTCGGTGTAGACATCCAGATCGTCAAGTCCGATACCCTCGCGCAGACTGCCCACGATGCCCTCACCGCCGCGCCCCGAAAGGGTGGCAACCGCACTGGCGAGCTGGGCGGCCTGGAAAGGCGACAGAGTTTCGAGCCCGCGCCCGAACAGGATGCGCGCGACCACCTCGTCCTCCGGCAGTTCGGGGGTGGAAATGAAATTGATATCCGGCTCGGTGGCGGGCCCCTCGATCACGATGCTGGCCGTGATGCCGTCCGTCTCGGTCGTCGCCACCAGGCGCAACACCGGAATGAACCCGCCGCGCAGGGAGGCTGACCCCTCGCTGAGGGTGAAGCGGTTGCCCAGCAGATCCAGCCGGCCGCGAATGAGATTGAGCTCACCCACGGGCACGACATTCTGTGTCGTCCCGCCGATTTCCAGCCGGCCGCCCAGCTCGGCGTCCAGCCCCCGCCCGCGCAGAAAGATCCGGTTCGGCGCGGAAATGCTCAGATCCAGATCGAACGGGCGGCGCGGGCGATCATTGCCCTCCGGATCCACCAGCCCGGCGCGGCGCCGTGTCTGCAGCACCTCTGGCGGTTCGTGCAGATGGTGGATGACCCGCGGGATGTAGCCGGGGCCGCCGATTCCCGTGGACGGGATTCGCAGCCGGGTCTCCGAAAGTCGCAACGCCCCCGATATCCGCCCGCCGCCTGTAATGGGCCCGTCGATGGACACATTGCCCGACACACGAGTGTCATAGAGATTCGGATCGAGCTGCCGCGCCTCGTCCAGCACGACGGTCAGGTTCGCCCGGTTCGGCGGTGCCATCGCGATCTGGCCGCTGGCGCGTACCGAGCCGCCGGCGCCGACATCGGCCCGGCTTTCGATGCCGATCATGCCGCCGCCCAGCGTGGCGGTCGCACTCACATTGTCCAGCGTCACGTTCTCGCGCGGCGAGACGACCCGCGCATTCTCGGTCGTCACGGTGCCGCTCAGGGCATCAATCCCGGGCTGTCCGCGCATGCGCAGATCGAAGCGCAGCGGCCCGAAAACCGACACCGGCTCGAGGAACCGATTCGCCAGGCCCAACTGCGCCCCGCCGGTAATCACAAGGTTGGTATCGAAATCATGCGCTGCGCGACCGGCGACGCGAAAATCGATACCACCCGGCCCCGTGCCGGACACATCGACCCCGTAGCCTGCCTCGCTCTCGGTCACTCGCCCGCTCAACGTGACCGGCCCGGGAAAACCCGGCACCAGCACCCCGAGATCGGCCAGACGTGTCTCGAGGTCGATCTGGCGGCTTGCGCCATCGATACTGGCCTCCGCAGACGCCGTCAGATTCGGGTTGCGCAGGTTGAAGCTGTTCACGCGGATGCGCCCCTCCTCCTCGGTCGCATCAAGATCCAGCTGCGTCGTCCCGGCCAGCAGCGTATCCGCCTCGGCCTGCCCGACCCGCAGATCGCGCGCCGCGCCCTGAACCGAAACGAAACGCCGTGCCCCATCTTCGCGCAGCTCGGCCTGCGCTTCGAACGCGCCACCATACCCGGCGCCGAGGGCCGACAGGTCGCCGAAATCGAGCTTCGCGCGCAGGTCGCTCGCGCCCTGCTCAACGCGCCCTTCTGCACCGACCAGCAGCGTCGCGGCCGAGAGCTCGAACCGCTCCAGCGCGATCACATCCCCGCGCCGCGTGGCATCAAGACGCAGCTGACTCGGCCCGCGCAGCAGGTTGTCCAGCTCTTGCTGCCCGGCGGCGAGGTCGCGCCCCTCCCCGGTCAGGGTCACGCGCTGCGCCTCGGCGTCGCCCCGCAGATGTGCCTGGGCGCGCAGCGCGCCGCCATATTCGGCGCCGAGAACGGACAGATCGGAAAAATCGAGCTCGGCCTCGATATCCGGACCGGTGCTGCGCAGAATACCGGAGGCTGTCGCAGAAAGCGTTGCGGCATCGACGTTCAGATCACGCAGCCAGAGGCCGGCCTCATCGCGGCGCACGGAACCGGCGATGGTGCTGCGGCCGCGCAGCAGCCCGTCGAGCTCATCGACCCCGACCGCGAGGTTCTGGCCCGTCAGACCTATATCGAGATCGAAGCTGCCCGCCAGAAGTCCGGCTTCACCCGAAACGCTCCCCCAGGCCGCCCCCGAAACCGGCTGGCCCGCTATATCCTGAAACCGCGTCAGATCGTCGAGCCGCGCCGAGATGTCGCCGGAGATATCCGCGCCGGCGATCCTTGCGGTGCCCGAAAGCCCGTAATCCGCGCCTTGCAGGTTGAAGGCGTCAATGCTGACCGGAGCGCCTTCGCGCCAGCCGGCGCGCAACTCGCCTGAAACCGCGCTGCCAATGGCGCGGGCAAGCGCCGGATCCTCCGGCGCGATGCCACCGGCGTTGAAGGTCAACTGACCATCGACACCGCGCTCGCCGTCGCGGATGATGCGCCCGTCCCCCGACAGGATGAGCGTGCCGATCCGCAACCCCTCGCGTTCCAGGTTCGCGACCGCGCCGGTTATGCGCCAGTCCTCGCCCGACTCCGAGTCGTGCTGCAGCCGCAACTGCGCGCCATAGATCCGGGTGGGGGGGCCGGCCACCGGCAGCGTGACCGGCGCGGCCTCCGGTGCGGCAATGTCCAGATGGAGATCCATGAGATCGGGCAGCCCGTCCTCGCCCAGAATCAGCCGCCCGGACACATTCATGGCCCGGGTCTTCAGCGACAGATCCGACAGCTCGAACCGGCCATCCGGGTGTTGTGCGCCTTCGGTCCGCAGCTCCAGCTCCTCGCCGAAGAAGTCGTGATACTGCGGCGCCAGAAGCGGCGCCATGTCGCCGCTCAGATCCGCCCGGAAGCGTTGCGTGAATCCGCCTTCCCGTGCGCCAGGGTCGGCGAAGAGCGTGACCGCGCCGCGCAGCCTTTCGGTACCGTCCGTGGCGAGCCGCAGATCGGCGCCGAAGTCCGACAACGGCCCTTCGCCCGCGACGGACAGCGTGACGGGCGGCTCGCCCGGAACGCCAAGCGCCCCGGCGGCCAGCCCCCCCGCCGCCTCGGCAAGCTCCAGATCGATCTCCAGTTGACGGGTCTCGTTGTCGAAGCCGGCGGCCAGGCTGAAGCGCCCTTCCGGACCATCGCGGCGCACCAGTTCTAGCCGCGTCGCCCCCGCCCCGCCGGCGAGATTGGCCGCCCCTTCGACCGAGAAATGCAATGGCATGCCGGCCACGTCAGCGCCAAGTTGCACGCTCGGGAGATTGAGCGCGCCGACCTGCACCGCGACCGGAAGTTCCGGCAGGCTGAAGGGGGTGGCTTCGGGTGTGGGCGCGGCGTCCTCGGTCTCGGGCAGGCGGGTGAGCACGATCTCCGCTGCGGAGAGCTCGTTGATCTCGATGCGCCGGCGCACCACGGCGGCGCGGTTCCAGTGCAGCGTTACGTCGTGGAGCGTGATCCACACGCCGTCGTCATCCGCGATCGTCATCCGGTCGATGCGCGCGCGCGACGACAGCGCCCCGCGAAACCCCTCGATGCGCACGTCACGCCCGGCTTCGGACAGGCTGTCTTCCAGAAAACTCACCAGAAAGCCGCGATCGTCTTCCTGCGCGGCGGCCGGAAGCGCCAGAAATGGCAGAAGGCAGAGAAGGGCTGCGATTTGGCGCATCAGAATGCCTGTCCAATCCCGATATAGAGTTGAAGCCCGCTGCCGGTATCGCCGGCGACGGGTCCGCCGATATCCAGCCGGATCGGGCCGATCCCCGTATCATAGCGCAGCCCGAGCCCGGCGCCCGCATGCCAGTCGCTGGAACCGCGAAACACGCCCTGGCTGACATAGCCGGTATCGACAAAGGCCACCGCGCCGAAATTGCCGGTCAGGTGGCCGCGCAACTCCCCCGACAGGCCCAGAAACCCGCGCCCGCCCGAGCGCAGGACGCCATCGGTCGCCGCAGGGTCCGGAGTGCGCGCCCCGAGCGACTGATACGGTTGCCCGCGCACCGTACCCCCGCCGCCCGAGTAGAACAGCATGCTGCGCGGGGTGCGGTCGATGGCCGACCCCAGCACGGCGCCGCCCTGAAGCCGGCCGGCCAGCACGAGCCGATCCTCGGCGCCAAATCCCTGATACGCCCTTGCATCCCAGGTCACCTGCGCACCGGTGTCAGCGCCCGAAATGCCCACGAATGGCTCCACGCCCGCTTCGATGAAGGTGCCGCTGCTGGCATTGAGCGAATCGTCGCGCGCATCGCGCGTCGCGCTGACCGGCACCGAGATCGTGGTCAGGCTGCGCCGGCCCAGATCGTCATTCACCCGCTCATAGTTGAACGACAGTGCCGCTTCGCCAGAGGTGCGCCTGCTGAACACATGCCCGGCACCGACCTTGAAACGCGCCCGGTCGGCAGTGAAATCACGCTCATCGACGAATTCGGTACCCGCCTCTGCAAAGACGCTGGTATCCGGCGTGAAAGTGGCGGGACGACTGATCCGGGCCGAGAACCGGTAATCGCGCCCGCCGACCTGTGCGCCGATCCCGCCGACTTCGCCCTCCACGCGCAGCCGCTCGGCCCCGCCGAAGAGGTTGCGGTGCATCCAGAAGCTGGACAGGCGCAACCCCTCGAAACTGTCCACCTCGGCCCCCAGTCCGAAGCGGCGGGGCGGCGCATCCACGACCGTTGCGGTGATATCCAGTGTGCCATCGGGATTGGGCTGATCCGCTTCGGTCAGGCTTACGGAGCGGAACGCGCCGGCGCGGCGCAGGCGCATGGCGGCGGTCTCGATCTGCTCGGGGTCGAATCGGCGACCTTCCGGCAAGCCGGCGATCTGACGGATACGCCCGTCGCGGACCGTTTCGGACCCTTCCACGCGAAGCGCACCGAAATCCAGACGCGGTCCGGGGGCGATGGTGATCTCGGCATCCAGTTCCTGGCGGCGATGATCTGCGACGATGGCCTCGCCGGTGGTTTCGGCCTTGGCGTGACCGACGGCGCGCCAGCCATCGATCGCCGCCGAGGTGCTTTCGCGCAGGAGCCCGCTGCGCGCCGGCTGTCCGGGTGCAAAGCCGGTCGGCAGATCCGTCTGCGGTGCCAGCGGCGTGACCTCGGCCGTGCCGAAGCGAAAGCGCGGCCCCGGTTTCACGGATACAATGATCTCGCCAATGCTCTCGGGCGCCTGCATCGGCGCGATATCGGCCGCCTCGCGCCCGTCAATGGTGATGTTGATGACACCCGAGTAATGCCCGGCGGCATACAGCGTGCCCGTCAGGCGCTGGTATTCGGCGCGCGCGGCGGCGAACAGCTCCTGCGGGTCGCGCATTCCCTCACGGCGCGCTGCGAGCAGCAGGGAATCGGACCTCAACTCGCGGCGAAGATCGTCGCTGCTTTCGGGGGTGCGAAACTCGATCCGGTCCACGGCGTGAGCGCCGTGCCCCAGGCTCATCGTCACCAGGGCCGCAACCGTCACGCTGCGTGCCGTGGTCGCAATCCTGCCTTTCAAACACACCTCCGCAGCCCGAAACACGATCGCTTGAGTGTGACATGTAGCACGGCGCGCGACAATCAAGCACAGCAGACGGCGCCGGGATTTCGCCGATGCAGGATGCGGTCGCCGCGTTGCGCGGCGCGATCAGCCGGCCGTGGCCGCCGTTCCCGTTGCCCCTGCCAGCGCGTTGATTGCGGCGCAGATGCGGTCGAAACTGCCGCGCGCTTTGGCGGAAAGGTGGCGCGCGCGCAGATAGCCATGCACCAGTCCCGGCTCCACCGTCAGCTGAACCGAGACCCCGGCGGCGCGCAGCCGCGCCGCATAGTCGCGCGAATCATCCACAAGCGGATCACACTGCGCCGCAAAGATCGCGGTCGCGGGCAGGGCGCTGAAATCCGCGTCGCGCAGCGGCGCAGCGGCCGGATCGGTTCGCAGGCCTGCCAACGCTTCGGCGTCGCCGGCGCGAAGCAACCCGTACTGCAGCACATCCGCGCGGCTGAGGAGCGGTGCCTGCGCATGTTCCAGATAGCTGCCGCGATCCGCATCGCCCCCCAGCCCCGGATAGATCAGGATCTGGCCGCAGGCGCGCTTGCCATCGTGGCGCGTTGCGTGCGCAACCGCTGCCGCCAGATTGCCGCCGGCGCTATCCCCGGCAAGCAAGAGCGGGTCGCCGCGTTGCGTGGCGACGGCGCGGAATGCGGTGCAGGCATCCTCGAAAGCGGCGGGGTGCGGATGCTCCGGCGCCAGACGGTAATCGACGGAGACCACCCGCACACCGCAGCGCACGGCAATCTCGGCACAGATGTCGTCATGGCTGTGAAGCCCTCCGACGACAAAGCCGCCGCCATGGTAATAGACCAGCGTCGCACGGGGCGCGCCCGGCAGATAATGCCGCACCGGGACGTCACCCTCGGCACCGTCCTGCACGGCGACGCCCTCGGGGCGCCCGGCATGAAAATGACGGCACATCGCATCATAGGCCGCGCGCTGCGCTGGAATGTCCGGGTCATCGGTGCCGAACCCGCTGGTCGTGCGGATAAACGCCCGCATTTCGGCATCGATGAGGCGCGCATAGTCGGGGGCCGCCATGCGCCTACCCGCTCAGCACGGCGGGCAGCCACAGCACGATGCCGGGGAAAGCCAGCAGCAAGGCGACGCGCAGGATCTCGACCCCGAAGAACGGCGCCACGCCCTTGAAGGTTTCGATCATCGGTGTGTCGCGCGCGAGCGCCGAAATCACGAACACATTCATCCCCACCGGCGGGGTGATCAGCCCCAACTCGACCACGATCAGCGCGAGAATGCCGAACCAGATCTTGAGCTCGTCAGTGGACATGCCGAAGCCCGAGCCTTCGGCGCCCTGATACAGCCCGCCATTGAGCGTGACCAGAACCGGCCAGAAGAACGGAATCACCAGCAGGATCATCGACAGGCTGTCGAGCAGCATCCCCAGCAGGATCAGCCCGATCAGAAGCAGGATCAGGACTGTGAAGGGTTCCAGCCCCGAGGCCGAAATCCAGTCGGCGGTGAACTGCGGCAGACGCACCCGCGACATGTAGATCTTCATCAACTCGGCGCCGAGCAGGATCAGGAAGATCATGCCGCTGGTCGAGGCTGTCTCAATCAGCGCCTCGCGGATCGCCCGCAGCGAGATTCGTCCCTGCAGCGTGCCGAACAACCACACCAGCGCCACACCGATCGCGGCCGCCGGCGTCGGGTTGTACAGGCCGGCATAAATGCCGCCGAGCACCAGCGCGAAGATGAACAGCACCGGGATCACCCCGAGCGATGCGGCGCGGAACTCCGCGCGGCTGACGCTGCCGCCGGCCGGTCCCGAATTGGGGAACACCATGACATAGACGGCGATCGTCAAGAGGAACAGCACCACCGCCATCAATCCCGGGATCAGCGCCGCCATGAACATGGTGACGATGTTGGCCTCGACGATGATGGCATAGATGATCAGCACCACCGAAGGCGGGATCAGGATGCCCAGCACCCCCCCGGCAGCCAGCGACCCGGTGGCCAGCGCGCCTGAATAGTTGTAGCGGCGAAGCTCGGGCAGGGCGACCTTGCCCATGGTCGAGGCCGTCGCCAGCGACGACCCTGACACCGCGCCGAAGCCGGCACATGCGGCGATGCCGGCCATGGCCGTGCCGCCGCGCAGCCAGCCCAGCCAGGCATTGGTCGCCCGAAACAGCGCCTGGCTGAACCCGGCCTTCGTGGCCAGCGCCCCCATCAGCACGAACATGGGCACCACCGACAGATCGTAAACCGAGAACTGCCCGTAAGCGAGGGTCTTGAGCTGACCCAGCATCATGTTGACGCCATTGGGCACGGCGACCGCCGTCCCGACGCCACCCACCAGGATCATCGCATAGGCGATGGGCATGCGCAGGATGATGAGGATCAGCAGCGCGCCAAGCCCGAGAAAGCCCAGCGTGACAGGATCAGTCATGAGGCGTCGTCTCCGGTCATCACATGGGCCCCGCTCTCCAGCAGCGTCACCAGCGCGGCGACCACCAGAAGCCCGAGCGAGATCAGGATCGGCACATAGGCGATCCAGATCGGCAGGTCGAGGATGGCGGTACTGTAACCGAAATCACGCTGGTCGCTCATGCCCTCGGACATGCGCCACAGCAGCAACAGCCCGAACAGCAACGCGATGATCGAAGCCACGAACCGGAACACCGAGATCATGCGCGCCGAGGCACGGGCGGTGAATATCTCGGCGGTGACATTGGCGTCGGTCAGCTGGCAATAGGGCAGAAAGCAGAAGGCGGCCACGGCGGCGCCCATCTCCGTCAACTCGACGGAGCCGGCAAAACGATACCCTGTCCATGGGCGGGTGAAGCCGGTCACCACCTCCAGCACATTGACCGCCACGATCCCGAGCAGGACCAGCCCACCGATCAGCGCCCAGCCCGTGATCAGCGTCTCGGCCGCACCGGCAAGGCCGGTGCGGCGATGCGGGCCGGCTTCCGCCATCAGTCGGCGGTATGTTCGGCAACAAGTTCGCGAGCGCGCGCGAGCAACGCGGCGGCGTCGATCCCTTCGGCGGCGCGGTCCTCGACCCAGCGCTCGGCCACGACCTCGAGCACATCGCGGAAGGCCTGGGTTTCGGCCTCATCGAGCACGATATGCTCGTTGCCGGCATCGGTGGCGACACTCAGCCCGCCGGCTTCGGTGCCCATCCACACCTCGCCGACCTCGATCCACCAGTCACGGTCCGACGCGTCGCGGAAGGCTTGCTGAATGTCTTCGGGCAAGCTGTCCCAACGCGCCTGATTCATCGATACCTGGAAGGCGGTGGTGCCGATGCGAAACCCGTCCGCGCCTTCGATCTGGTACTGCGTCTGCTCCTGGATCTGCAGCGGCGGGATGATCTCGAAGGGAATCAGCGCGCCATCCACAGTCCCGCGCTGCAGCGCCTGCGGCAGCTCGGGCACCGGCATGGCAACCGGATTCGCGCCCATCGCCTCGATGGCCCACGCGCCCGTGCGTGTGGGGATACGCAGATCCGTGCCCGCCAGATCCTCCGGGCTGCGCGCCGCGATGTCGCGCATGTGAATCGCCTGACCGCCATGGGTGTGCAGGAACATCACCTCGACACCCCGATACTCTTCGGCCAGATACTCATCGAACAGGTCGTAAAGCGCCAGATTGGCGGCCACGGCGTCATTCTCGAACACCGTCGGCAGCTCGATCACCTCGGTGCGCGGGAAAAGGCCGGGCGTATAGCCGTTCACCGTCCAGATCAGATCCACCACGCCGTCGCGGGCCTGGTTGATCAGTTCGGGTGGGCGCCCGCCGAGCGTCATGTTCGGAAAGATCTCGATCGAGACCTGCCCGCCCGACAGCTCTTCGACGCGTTCGGCCCACGGCACCAGCATCTGGGTATGCGCCGGTGCCTGCGGGCTGAGGAAATGGTGCAGGGTGAAGGTATGCTCCTGCGCCGCGGCGGTGCCTGCGGCGGCAAGCGCGGCGGCCGAAGATACCGCTGCGGCGACTATGAGGCCGGTCCGTTTCATGTCTTCCTCCCGTGAAGTCGATGACGGCGACAGTCTTAACGCATCAGGACATCGTTGCAACGTCAACATTCGCGTTGGAAGGCCCGCCGCCGGACCCGCCGTAACGGGCCAGAAAGGTCTCCACCGCCCCGTCCACCACCCGCTCGATCGCCTCCTCGGGGACGTCCTGCACCATGTTGCAGACCACACGCGTGAACAGATCCGCCTTGCACAGCTCCACGAACTGATCGGCGGCCAGGGCGAAGTCGTCGATATCGAGCTGCCGCCGCGCGCAGGCGGCGCGCAGATAGGCCTCGATGCGCTGGCGCCCCATCAGCGGACCGCTTTCATAGAACTGGCGGCCCAGCTCGGGGAAGCGGTAGGCCTCGGACACGCAGAGCCGATGCATCGCCTGCGCGAAATCCGACAGGTAGAACTCGACCAGCCGGCGCGCAGCCCGGCGCAGCACCACGGCGGGGGCGGCGGAGGTATCGGTCAGCTCCTCGGCGGCGTCGGCCTGGCGCAGACATTCCTGGCGCACGACCTCCAGAAACAGCAGCCGCTTGTCGGGAAAGTAGCTGTAGAGCGTGGCTTTCGAGACCCCGGCGCGGCGCGCGATCTCATCGACGCTGCCGCGTTCGAACCCGTCGGCCATGAACACCTCGCGCGCGCCGGCGAGGACCTGTTCGAACTTGCGCCCCTGCTTGATCTCCGGGGCTGGGCGGGGTGCCTGCAGATGCGTCATGCCGGCAGGATAAACCGAACGGTTCATTTCGGGCAAGGCGGCAGATTCCGCCGGCATCTGGCCGGGCATCGCGCGCTGTGCTACCGGCGTTTCGACATGATCGAGATATTCATCCAGACGCTGCCCTTCTTTGCGCTGATCGGGCTGGGCTACGCGGCCGGGCGCAGCGGCTTCTTCGGCCCCGAGGCGACGGCGTATCTGACGAAGTTCGTGTTCTACTTCGCGCTTTCGGCGATGCTGTTCAGATTCTCCGCCAACCTGTCACTGGCCGAGATCTTCGATTGGCGGTTCGTGGCGGCCTATCTGCTGGCGTCGATCGGGCTTTATGTCGTGGCGATGGGGGTGGGTCTGTTGCGTCGCCGCCCGATGGCCGAAGCGGCGATGGAAGCGCAATGCGCCGTGATCGGCAACACCGGCTTTCTGGGCGTTCCGATGCTGGTGGTGCTTCTGGGCGAGGCCGCGGCGGGGCCGGTACTGATGGTGCTCGCACTCGATCTGATCGTGTTCTCCAGCCTGATCACGCTGATCATCACGCTGGCGCGGGAAGGGCGGCTCTCGCGCGGGCTGCCGCGGGTCCTGCTCGCGGGTCTTGTGAAGAATCCCATGATCGTCGCGATGGGGTCGGGGCTGATCTGGTCGGCGACGGCGCAGCCCGTGCCCGGCCCCTTCAACGACTTTCTCGGCATTCTGGGCGCGGCGGCGACACCGGGCGCGCTGTTCGCCATCGGCGCCTCGCTCGCCGGAAAGGCGGCGGAGCGGCTGCACGTGGCCGGCTGGCTGACCTTTGCCAAGCTGGTGCTTCACCCGGCCGCCGTGGCGTTCTGCGCGCTGGTGGTGTTCGATGTCGCGCCCTTCGCCGCGGGGGTCATGGTGGCGGCCGCCGCGCTGCCGGTGGCGGGCAATGTCTACATGCTGGCGCAGCATTACGGCGTCGCGCCGCAGCGGGTATCGACCGCCATCCTGATCTCGACCGCGCTGAGCATCGCGACGCTGCCCGTGGTCATTGCCTGGGTCGGCGGGTTCTGACAGGTTCGCCGCGAAGATGGAGGCCGCGATGAAAACCCTTTCCGAGAACCGCTGCTTCGGCGGCATGCAGGGCGTCTACAGCCACGAGTCGGCGGCAACCGGTTGCCCGATGACCTTCGGGCTGTTCCTGCCGCGCGAGGCGCAGGGCGGGCCCGTGCCGGTGCTGTGGTATCTTTCGGGACTGACCTGCACGCATGAGAACGCCATGGTCAAGGCGGGCGCTCAGGGCTGGGCGGCCGAGCACGGCATCGCCGTCGTGTTCCCCGACACATCGCCGCGCGGCACCGATGTCGCGGATGACGCGGCCTTCGATCTGGGACAGGGCGCCGGCTTTTACGTGGACGCGACACAGGCGCCCTGGGCCTCGCATTACCGCATGTGGAGCTATGTCACCGAGGATCTGCCACGCGTCCTGATTCACAACTTTCCTATCGACGAGTCGCGCCAGGCGCTGAGCGGGCACTCGATGGGCGGCCACGGGGCGCTGACAATCGCGATGACTTATCCCGAACGCTTCGCATCGGTGTCGGCCTTCGCGCCGATCGCCAACCCCACAGGGTCGGACTGGGGGCGCAAGCAGT
>CAZMBT010000030.1:0-15060 GCA_964564395.1 uncultured Alkalilacustris sp. | reverse complement strand
CTTGCACAACGCGATCTTCTCCATCTTTGCGGCATTCGGCCGGATCGCGCGGATGCGCAGGGTCCAGTCGTCGGGCTCCAGCGCGGGTTCGAACTCGACCGGATGCGAGCAGTTGAGCCCGTAAGAGTCCGGTTTCGCTGCACCGGCCTGCGCGTCGGTTTGCTCGATGGCCTCGCGAAGGGTGGGGCCTGAACTCAACCGGTGCGCGCCGGTCAGGGTGAAATGCAGATTGAGCGGCAGCCCCGTGCGGGCGGCCGCGCGGCTCAGCCCGACCGCCTCGGGGATATTGTTGAAGGTCGCCCCCCATACGAGATCGACGCCGCATTCGCGCAACGTGGCAAGCTGCACCGAGTGATAGTCCTCGGCCGCCTCGGCCGTGATCTCGCGGTTGGCCGCATACGCGTCACCGCGCGGTCCGACGCAGCCGCAGATCGCGATATCCGGCAGATCGTCACGATAGGGGGCCGAGACCTCGCGCAGGAAATCGATGCAGCGATGCTGCATCTCCGCCAGCCCGTCAGGCGAATAGCTCAGCTTCGCACCCCAGTCCGGGCTGGCCCGGTAGTCGAAGCCCGCGAGCATTGCGCCGAAACCGTGCTGCGCGATGGTGTCCAGCAGCTTGCGATACATGCCGCGCAGGTCAGCCACCGCCGCGGGCTTGTCCATGAGTTCGAACATCGCGAAGTCCCGCAGCGTGTGGCCATGGCGAAACATGATCTCGGTTTCGGTTCCACCCTCGGTCAGGTACCTGAGTCCGGGCATGCGCGGCTGAAACGTGACGGCAGAGGGGGCGCTTCCGGTCAGCCCTCCACCTGGCAGGTCGATTGTCATGTTGCGGCCCTCCGTGATCGCGCCTGCCATTGTGCAGGGCAGGGCGGCATGCCTCTACTGCCGCGGCGGTACGGTTCGCCGTCAAAGCACTTTGTGCCGCGAGGTCATGGTGTTACCCTGACGCAACCATGCGCGTGTATCGGGAAGCTGCGCCATGCGGGACGCAAAACCGACCAAAGGTTCATGTGTGAGGGCCGTGCCGTCATGAGCAAGGGCGCGGAAACCCGCGAGCGGATTCTCGACGCCGCTCAGGCCGCCATTCTGGAAAAGGGGTTCACCGGGACGTCCATCGATGAACTGATCTGCGAATGCGGGCTGTCGAAGGGCGGCTTCTTCTATCACTTCCGCGACAAGAACGATCTCGCCAAGGCCCTCCTGTGCCGCTACATCGAGGAGGACGAACGGATATTCGACGATGTCTTCGCCCGCGCCGCGTCGCTGGTCGACGATCCGCTTCAGGTCTTCCTGCTGGGGCTGAGGTTTCTGGCCGAGGTGATGGACGACATGCCCAACGGGCATCCCGGATGTATTGTTGCGATCGCGTGCTATCAGGAGCGGATGTTCGACAGTGACCTGCGCGCGCTCAATGCGCAGGCCGTGCTGCAATGGCGGCGAAGGTTCCGCCATATGCTGGACGAGATCGCGGTGCGGTACCAGCCGCGCGAGCCGGTGGAACTCGGCGAACTCGCTGACATGGTTTCGACCGTGCTCGAGGGCGGTATCGTCATGTCCAAGGCGCTGGGCGACAGCACCTCCCTGCGGCGCCAGATCCTGACGTTCCGCCTGATGGTGCAGGCCCTGTTCGTACCGATCGAGGTTACGAAAGGCTGACCCTGTATTCTGCGCGGATGCGGGGTGCATGCAGGCGCGGTCCTCGTCCCGATGACTCCGCGTCACGCGAGTACCGGAATGCTGACGACAACGATCCGTCGCGTCGATTTCGTCGCCACCAACGCATGCCTGGCTGCAATTGCCGCATGGGCTTCACGCACGTAGTCTCGGGACGCGCATGGATGACCCTGGGCACCTGTCGGCGTAGGGCTGAGCCGTCTATGGAACGGTCTTGATCCGGCAACCGGTGGCGAACTCGTGCCGTCGCGAAGGTCAGTGCACGGGCGGCGACGCCATCGGGCGATCAGCCTGTGGTCTTGATGCGATGCGCCAGCAAGACCAGGGCCGCCAGGCCGAGGGCCGCCGCAAACAGCGTCAGTGATCCGCCCAGATCTTCCATCAGCTCAGGTCGCAGCGCCAGCGCGCCAGCCAGGGCCACCATGACGGCGCCGCCAAGCAGCTTGAGTGCGCGGCCATGATGCTCAGCCATCCGGCCGAGACTCATGCCCATGATGGCGACGGCAAAGATCGCCAGCTCGACACCGAGATAGATCAGCACATAGATCGCCAGGAGCCCCAGAAAACCGGCCCCGCCGATGTCTCGATCGGCCAGGATGCCCGACCAGATGACCGGGAATCCCGCCGTGCAGGGCAGTTCCACCAGCGCGATTCCCGCGGCCATGGCAACGGTCGCGCCGATCAGGGCGGGCGTGCTCAGTTCGCGCTGGCGCAAACGGCGCAGGCGCTGATAGATGCCGGGTTTCCGTGCATCGGGGATCGAAAAGGAGATCCCGCGCCGGTGCCAGAAGTAATCCTTGATGCTGACGAGGCCGAAGCCCAGCGCGAAAAGCGCCACCGCCCAGCGCACCCACGGCAGCGCGAAGGCAAAGGCCAGCACGCTGAACACCCCGGCGATGAAGGCGCCATAGATCAGTGCCGTGGTGAACAGAAAGCTGATGCCGACAACGGCCACCCGATGGCGCGATCCGGAGGCGATGACCATCCCCAGCAGCAAGGTCAGCACCCAAAGCGAGCAGGGGTTGAACCCATCCACGAAGGCAATCAGCACCGTCAGCCCCAGCACCGAGGCCGCGGCGTGATCGACCTCGCCAAGGATGGGCAGATGCAGGCTGCCGCGTGTGTCGGGCGTCAGTTCCTCGCCGGCCAGCACCGCTGTAATCGCCGCCTCGATCTCGGCGCGCTGGGCGGGTGAGTCGCCCACCCAGGCATGAGGGCCCAGCATCAGGGTGGGCACATGGGTTGCGCTCACTCCGCGCGCGTCGGCCATTTCCTGAAACAGCGCGTGATACCGATCCGAACGCGACAACTCCATCTGCACCACTCGCAGATCGGGAAAGCGTGCCTCGAGCCCTTCGATCCAGGGTTTCTGGCGGATACAGACGGGGCAGCTGTCCGTGTAGAACACATGCAGAGCGGGTTCCTCGGCAGCGTCCTGCGCATGCGCCGCGGCAGTGCCGAGGCACAGCAGCACAAGCCAGAGCCAGGCGGCGACGACCACGCGGCAACCGCGGCGAGGGTGTTCGAGCGAGACGGTAATCTTGCGACCGGGGTTCATCGGCTCTCGGGCTCCTGCGGCAGGCGCGCGTCCACGCATGAGCCGGCGCCGCGACCGCGCCGAGGCCAGGCATCGGCACCTGCACTTGCAGCGCACAGCTTACGACAGGGGTGCGCGATTCTCCATTCCGTCATGATCCCCCATCCGCTCCGGGCCCGCGCTGGCTAACCGTCCGATCGCGCGGCGTAGCTTGTCGTCGGGGAATCCTGCCGCCTCGTCATGGAAATCCTGCCCAGCACTGGGCAACCGAGGACGCGGCGGTGTCGAGCGCGGTGTCCGCCTGTGCCGGCCGGGCGATCTGCGAGGGCGTTGCGCCGTTCATCCGACGAAAGGCGCGGGAGAAGGCGGCGCTTGACGAATAGCCGGCCAGGGAGGCCGCTTCCTTGACGGACCGGCCTGCAAGCAGGGCCTGCCGCGCCTGACGGAATCGCCAGTCCTGCAGATAGGCTCCGGGCGTCATACCCATGACCCGCGAAAAGACCTCCATGAAGTGGCTGCGCGACATTCCTGCGCGCTCTGCAAGCGCCTCCATGCTCCAGCGGTTTTCCGGGGCCTCGTGGATCGCGACGATTGCCCGATGCAGCCTCGGCTCGGCGAGCCCGGCAAGCAGACCGTTCTCGGGCGGCTGCGCCTCGATGACGACACGCAGCGCCATGAGCAGGAGCGCAGAGGCGATGAGCGAGCGGGCGATCTCGGCGCCGCAGCGGCTCGCGGCGGCCTCGGCGACGAGGATGTTCGCCAGCGCCGCAAGTTCGGGTCGGCCCGCCAGCGGGATGTCCAGCCGCTCGGGCGTTCCGCCGAAGACCTGCTCCACAGGGCTCGCGAAGGTGATGCGAACGGCGGCGAGGATCCTGTCGGGCGGGGACACCGAAGTCGGCCGATGCGGCGCCAGTCGCAGGCGCAGCCGCGTCGGAGCATCCACGCCGATGAGCAGGATGCTGGCGCTTGCCGCGTCCGGTGGGCAGGACTGTGCCTGCGGTGCCAGCGCGTTGATGAGTGAGGTCAGGCGATCAACCATCGGTTTCGGACTATCGGTCAACACAATCCGCCCTTCAGTTCCCTTGAGTCCAGTATACTGCCGCAGGAGACATCCCACAATGGAGACGATTCATGCCGATCCCTCGACAGCCCGCCCCGGCGCTCAAGGTCCCGATGATTGATGGTGGTCAGTTCGACCTTGGCTCGGCCAGGCCGGAACGCTGGACGCTTGTGTGCTTTTATCGTGGGCTGCACTGTCCGATCTGCACCACCTATCTCGCCGAGCTCGAAAAGCAGGTGCCGGCCTTTGCGGAGCGCGGCGTCGAATGCATAGCGATCAGCAGCGACCCGCAGGACCGGGCGCAGGCAATGGCCGACAAGGTTTCCGAGAAGGCCGGCTCGCGCCAGTTGCGCTATGGCTACGCCCTGCCGTTGCCGGTGGCCCGCGATTGGGGGCTGCATATCTCGGCCGGGCGCGGCAAGACTTCGGTCGGCGTGGAAGAGCCGGCGCTCTTCGCCGAGCCGGGGGTATTCCTGATCAGGGCGGACGGGACGGTCTATTACATGTCGGTGCAATCCATGCCCTTCGTGCGCCCGAACTTCCGCGAGCTCGTCGGCGCGATCGATTTCGTGATCGAGAAGGACTATCCGGCGCGCGGCGAACACACCGGGGCAGTCGAATGAGCATGGCGCCGCGAGCGGGCGGTGTGGATGGCCTCGCCACTTGTAACCGCAACCTGCGCAGGGGCGTCATCGCCGTCGAGACATGGCGGGGACGCGCGCGCCTTGCTGATCGAGGTTCGTGCGCGGTGTCCGGGGCGGTCAACCGGTGCATCAGAGCGTTCGCATGGCCGAACAGGTAAAGGCAGCCGGTCCCAGCCGGCGCGACAACCGAAAAAACAAGGGGAGGAACTTGGAATGTCACATATCACCCGCCTTCTTGCAGGGGCCACCCTGGCCGCCGTGCCAAGCATGGTTTCGGCGCTCGACATCACGGTGCAGTCACGCCATCCACCGCTGCAGTTCGAGGGCGCGGCCGCCGGCGGCGCCCACCCGATCGGCGGGCCGGGCAAGCACTTTGTCGATGTTGCCAACCGAAAGCTTGCGGCTGCGGGCATCCGGTTCCGGTTTCATGTGTCGGGCGGGGTGCATCCCGCCGACGCCGACGATGTCAGCCCCCCGGAGGTGGAGCTGTCCGAGTGGGGCTCGCTGCACAACGCGGTGGCCGCCGGTGCGATCGACGCTGCCCTCGGCATCCCGGCGGATAGCGGTCTGGGTTTCGGGGAATTCTATGCCGGTGGTGTCCCGTTTGGTCTGCGCGCCGAGGAATTCATCGCCTTTCTCTATCATGGCGGCGGGCTCGATCTTCAGCAGGAATTCTATGATGAAGCCTTCGACGAAGGTTTCGTGGTGCTGCCGGTCGGCATCACGGGTGCGCAGGGTGCGGGCTTCTTCCCGCAGCCCATCGGGGATCCGGCCTCGGATCCCGAACTGACCCCCGAGGCCGCGATGGCCGAATTCTGCGCCCGGCCGATGATCGTGCGATACCCCGGTGGCGCACAGGCGGTGCTTCAGGAAGCCTGCCGCGCGGTTGGCGGCGACGTCGATATCATCGGTGCGCTGACGCGGTGCGAGGATCCGGGCAGCGATTGCGGCGAGGATCACGACGGCAATCCTGTGGCCTTCGATCCCACGCGTCTCTCCTTCGGAGGTTTTGCGCCGGGCGTGATCCCTCATACGATGTATACGACCGGCAATATCGACGCATTCGAACTGAACTTGCCGATCGACGACGTTCAGTTTCTCAAGATGGCGCTTGGCATGACGGACATGCCGGATGCCGAGGTCGATGTGTCGCAGATCGTGCCGCCGTATCACTATGGCAGCGGATGGCACCAGCCCTGGCTTTACGCCGAGTTGATCGTGAACCGCGCGGTCTGGGACGGCATGGAAGAAGGACAGCGCAACCTGATCGGACTTGCCGCCCAGGCAAGCACGCTGGACACCTTTGCCCGGCGTACGGCGGCGCAGGGCGCTGCCATGGACCTGCTGGAGGCGAATGGCGTGACGCATATGCGCTGGCCCACGGGCCTGCTCGCGCTGATGCATGACACGGCGGCGGACGCCCTCGACGGGCTGGCCCGGGCCGAGGCCGAGGACGGTGATGATACGTTCGCGCGCGCCTTGTCCGCCATGCGTGCCTTCACGCAAAGCAACGAAAGGTACTTTGACTACGCGAATGTTCCGCAGGGACGGTACATCGCACCAACCGCGCCCTGAATGCGCCTTGGGGGATGCGCGGGTGTTGTGCCGGCTGGAGCGGTGCGCGCGCGTCTCCTGACGGCTTGTCAACGCTCCTGCACGGCCGCCGGACCCTGTGGCGTCATGCACCCAAAGCCGCGGCGACAGCGGGCAGGTGCCCCGCGCGGTGCCGTCAATCGCGCGCGTGCGCAGACCCATGACACGGTGTCCGGCTCCATGGGGGCGAGCGGAGGTGATCGGCTGCCTTTCGCCCGATAAGCGCGCGCGCCGGGCCGCGGCAGTGCAGGGGCCGGATCGCGTCCAGTCCGGCCGACTTCAGGTGCCCGCAAACCATCTCCGGATCGAGCATGCGCCCGGATCGGCGGATCCCCATGGTGACCTCAAGGCAGCGGTCGAGCCAGTCGCCCTTCGGGCATCGGGCGCAGAAGGTGACGGCGACCCAGCCCCCCGGCCTGGTGACGCGCACAAGCTCGCGCAGGCCCGCAGCCGGATCGGCCAGGGTTTCCACGGACCAGAGGGCGAAAGCCACGTCGAAGCTGCAATCCGCAAGCGGTAGCCGCGCGAGCGACCCGGTCACCTGCCTCGCATCCAGATCGCGGCATTGGTCAAGCATTTGCGGGTCCGTATCGAGCAGCGTGAGATTGAGCCGGCTTTCCACGGCCAGTAGACGGCGCGCCACGGTGGCCGGCCCGCAGCCCGCGTCGAGCATGTGCAGCCCTGGCCGCAGGAGCATCGACAGCGCGGCCTCCTGTGCGGCCTCTGCCTCGCCGCCGGCGAGGCGCAGGAACCGCGCGTGCAGCCGGGGATAATCGCCTGCCAGCGGGGTTCGGCAGGGCGCTGCCGCCGGTGCAGCATCCCCGCCCGGCCCGATGGCGCCCGAAGACCCGGCCCCGGGGTCACGGTCGGCCTCGGGGCGGTCCGTTCCGAGCATGACCGGGTGCGGGGTGTCGGCCACTGCCTTGCCTCCGAAGTGAGGGGTGATCCCGCTAGATGCTGGCGGGTCACCGGCACGAATGCTTGGCGAAGATATGGGCCGGATGTGGTCTTTTCCTGAGCAAGCGGGGCGGATGCGGCCGGTTCGCCACTGCGGACCGTAGCGACGGCATGGGTGCCTGCGCGCTGTGCAGCTGGCACCGTATTGACGGCCGGTCCGGAACGCGGCGGCCGACCCCGCTGTATCCGGTGACGGCACACACCTTTATGAGGTGAATTCGCGAGTATTTGGTGAGCCCGGGAGGATTCGAACCTCCGACCAATTGATTAAAAGTCAACTGCTCTACCACTGAGCTACGGGCCCATCCGCGCAGGAGCGCAATAAGGTCAAGCCCGAGGACCGTCAAGCACAAATCCGACGCTGTGGTGGCGCGGCCTACTGGCAATGCGCGGCCACGGCATTTATATCGGCGCCATGACTCTTCGGCACGATACCGCTTTCAGCAAGATGCATGGGCTGGGCAATGACTTCATGGTCATTGACGGGCGCCGGGAGGCTGTCGACATGTCGCAGAGGCTGGCGCGTGCGCTCGCGGATCGGCGCCAGGGCGTCGGGTTCGATCAACTGGTGCTGGTCTCCGAGGACGGCGCGGCCGATTTCGCGCTCACCTTCTTCAACGCGGACGGGTCGATGTCGGGAACTTGCGGCAACGCGACGCGCTGTGTCGCACGCGCCGAGATGGACCGGACGGGGAAGGACCGCCTCGCGATCCGTACGCAGGGGGGGCTGTTGCAGGCCGAGGATGCGGGGGGCGGGCTGACCCGCGTCAATATGGGCTTGCCGCGGCTCGACTGGGAAGGCGTCCCGCTGGCCGAGGACATGGATACGCTGGAACTGCCGATCGAGGGGGCGCCCGTGGCGACAGGGATGGGCAACCCGCACTGCACCTTCTTTGTGGAGGATGCCGAGACGCTGGCGCTGGACCGTTTCGGCCCGCGCTACGAGACGCATCCCCTGTTCCCCGAGCGCGCGAATGTCGAGGTCGTGCAGATCCTGTCGTCGTCGCGCCTGCGCCTTCGGGTCTGGGAGCGCGGAACCGGACCCACGCTGGCCTCCGGATCCTGTGCGAGCGCTGCGGTGGTCGCGGCCACGCGCCGCGGGCTGACCGAAGGCGCGGTTGAGGTGGTAATGGATGGCGGGACATTGCAGGTGGATTGGCGTGCCGACGGGGTCTGGGTCACGGGGCCGGCCGTGCACGTCTATGACGGCGTGCTGACGCAAGCCTTCCTGCAGGCCGCACAGGCATGAGCGCACCGTTGAAAGCTCGGGCGCCGGCCGGTGATACGCCGGTCTTCGCCACGCTCGGTTGCCGGCTCAACACCTATGAGACTGCCGCAATGCAGGAACTGGCCGCGGCGGCGGGCGTGTCGGATGCCGTGGTCGTCAATACATGCGCGGTAACGGCCGAAGCCGTGCGCAAGGCACGCCAGGAGATCCGGCGCCTGCGGCGCCAGAACCCGCAGGCGCGCATCATCGTGACCGGCTGTGCCGCGCAGACCGAACCGCAGAGCTTTGCCGACATGCCCGAAGTTCACGCCGTCATCGGCAACACCGAGAAGATGCAGCCCGCGACATGGGCCGGCCTCGCCCCCGACCTCATCGGCGAGACCGAGCGCATCCAGGTGGATGACATAATGTCGGTGCGTGAGACGGCGGGGCATCTGATTGACGGCTTCGGAACGCGCAGCCGCGCCTATGTGCAGGTGCAGAATGGCTGCGATCACCGCTGCACCTTCTGTATCATCCCGTATGGGCGGGGAAACTCGCGCTCGGTTCCGGCGGGCGTGGTTGTCGATCAGGTCAAGCGGTTGGTGGGGCGCGGCTACAACGAGGTAGTGCTGACGGGCGTCGACATGACGAGCTGGGGTGCCGATCTGCCCGGCCAGCCGGCACTGGGCGATCTGGTGCGCCGGGTGCTTCGGCTGGTGCCCGATCTTCCGCGCCTGCGCATCAGCTCCATCGATTCGATCGAGGCGGATCCGGCGCTGATGGAATGTCTCGCCGACGAGCCGCGGCTGATGCCGCATCTGCACCTGAGCCTGCAAGCCGGCGACGACATGATTCTCAAGCGCATGAAGCGGCGACATCTGCGCGAGGATGCGATCCGCTTCTGCGCCGAGGCGCGGCGGCTGCGACCCGAGATCGTGTTCGGGGCCGACATCATAGCCGGTTTCCCGACGGAAACCGAGGCGATGTTCGAGAGCTCGCTGCGTCTGGTCGAGGAATGCGGGCTGACATGGCTGCACGTGTTTCCGTTCAGCCCGCGTGCCGGAACCCCGGCCGCGCGGATGCCGCAGCTCGATGGCCGCACGATCAAGGCGCGCGCCGCACGGCTTCGGGCGCTGGGGCAGGAGCGGGTCGCGGCCTATCTGGCGACGCAGCGCGGGCAGTCGCTGCCGGTGCTGACGGAGTCGTCGCATCGCGGGCGCACCGAACAATTCGCCGAGGTGGTGTTCGACCAGCCGCAGCCGACCGGCGCCATCGTGCGGGCGCATCTGCGCGGCCACGAGGGCACGACACTGCTGGCCTGAGCGCCGGGGTCGCCTGATGCGGCTCCGAGCGCATCTGACGTCGCTCAGCGCGGATCGGTGGCGCCCCGCTGCAGCGCAGACTCGAGCGCGTCGACCGCCGCGGCGAGTTTCGCGTCGATCACCTCCAGATACTCGGTCCAGGTCTCGAAACGGGTCAGTTCGGTCGCGCCGTCGGAAATCCCCCGCAGACCGATCAGCGGCAGACCGAACCTGTCGCAGGCCCGCCAGACGGCGAAGGTCTCCATATCCACCATGTCGGCCGCGATGCCGTCGTAACGATCGCCCGAGACGATGTCGGCCCCGGTGGACAGCCGTGCGACCGGAAGATCCGGAATCCGGTGCGGCAGTTCGACCACGGCGGGCAGGTCCAGAAACGGAGTCTGCCCCGCCGCGAAGCCCAGCGCCGTCGCATCCATGTCGCGATAGGATACCGATCCCACCTGATAGACGCGAGTCTGTTCCAGCGACCGCGATCCGGCAGAACCGAGACTGACGACAAGATCGGGTCGCTGCCCGTCGGCCATCAGTGCCGACAGACCGACCGCCGTGTTCACGGCCGCCTCGACCGGGCCGACACCAACGATCAGCGGCGTGAAACGGGCTTGAAGATGGGGCCCGTATTCCTGCTCGGCCGCCATCACGAACAGGATGGATCGGTCTGCGAGACGTACGAGTGCGGGGGGTGAAAGCATCGCGGTGTCCTTGTCGGAAGGGGTCCGGATGGTGCGCGGCGCGGTGTTGTGCATGCTCAATCGGTCAGCAGGCGATACCCTTCGCCACGCACCGTCTGCAGGTAGCGCGGTTGCTTCGGGTCCGCCTCGATCTTGCGGCGCAGACGGGTGATCTGAACATCGACGGCGCGCTCCTGCGTATGCCCGCGGTCGCGGCCGAGATCCTCGGCAAGGGCGCCGCGTGTGATGGCCGCACCGGGTTGGCGTGCGAAGATCCGCATCAGCGCCGACTCCGTCGCGGTCAGCCGCACCATATCCTCGCCCCGCCACAGTTCGCCCTTGTCGGGATCGTAACGCACGTCGCCCATCTGCAGCAGTTTCGGGCCGACCGTCTGTGCCTCGGGGTGCGGAACGCGTCGCAGGATGGCGTTGATGCGCAGCAGCAGCTCCTTCGGCTCGAAGGGTTTGGGAAGGTAGTCATCCGCACCGGCCTCCAGGCCGCGGATGCGTTCATCGGCATCGCCTTTCGCGGTCAGCAGCAGGACCGGCATGTCGCGGCGCTCGCGCAGGCTGCGCGTCAGGCTGATGCCGTCTTCGCCCGGCATCATCACATCGAGCACGATCAGATCGAATTCGAGCCCGGCCAGCAACCGGCGCGCCTGTTCCGCATCCTGCGCGATGCTGACAAGGAACCCATGCCGCACCAGAAAGCGCCGCAGCAGATCGCGGATGCGCGCGTCGTCATCGACGATCAGGAGATGGGCCTGCGGCAGATCTGTCATCATCTTGAATCCTTGAGAGAAACATAGTGCGCGTGGATGTCGGCGTCCATCATCGCCTCCAGGACCTGTCTGAACCCGGCGACCGCTTCCGGTCCGGCGGCGCGAAAGGCGGCGCGCATGCGTTTGCGCTGCGCCTCCGAAAGTGCACGTTCGAGTTCCTGACCGGTCGGGGTGAGGTAGAGATGGCGCTCGCGCTTGTCGCGCACGCCCACCCGGCTTTCCACCATGCCATCCGCGATCAGGGTGCGCAGGACGCGGTTGAGCGACTGTTTCGTCACACCCAGAATGTCCAGCAGGTTGGTAACCGTGGTGCCCGGACTGCGGTTGATGAAATGCAGCGCCCGATGGTGTGCGCGTCCATAGTCGTAATCGACAAGGATACGGTCGGGGTCGGCGGTAAATCCCCTGTAGGCGAAGAACATCGCCTCGATGCCCTTGCGCAATTGCTCGTCGGTCAGGAACAGCAGGCTTTCACTGCCGCCATTGTCAGGCATCAAGAAGGCTCCCGTCGTCAGATCCCGTGTCCGACACCGATTTTATGGCAGTCTTATTGACTTTCCAAGAATCAATTGCTAGCGCGGCCGGGTGTTAGCGCAATTTTGTGTCCGCATCGGACCTAAAGGGCGCAACATCCGGAAAGTTGACCTTGGGGGAGCAGATGTCGGGACCATATGATGACCGAGACGGGCTGATCTGGCTGGATGGAAAGATGGTACCGTGGCGTGAGGCGCATGTTCATGTGCTGACACACGCGCTGCACTACGCCTCTTCGGTGTTCGAGGGCGAGCGCGCCTATGGCGGACGCATCTTTCGAAGCCGGGACCATTCTGTCCGGCTCAAGCGGTCGGCCGAGATGATCGATTTCGAGATTCCCTGGACCGTGGACCAGATCGAGGCCGCCAAGGCCGAGGTCATGGAGGCGAGCGGCCTGTCCGACGCCTATGTGCGTGCTGTCGCCTGGCGCGGCGCCGGCGAGGACATGGGTGTCGCCTCCGCCCGAAACCCGGTACGGCTGGCCGTCGCGGCCTGGGAGTGGGGCGCCTATTACGGGGACGCCAAGAGGCGTGGCGCCCGGCTCGACATTTCCAAGTGGCGACGCCCGGCACCGGATACCATCCCGTGTCATGCCAAGGCTTCCGGGCTCTACATGATCTGCACAATGGCCAAGCACGCGGCCGAGGCCAAGGGCTGTTCCGACTCCATGATGTTCGACTATCGCGGCTATGTTGCGGAGGCGACAGGGGCCAACATCTTCTTCGTGAAGGACGGCGAGGTGCACACCCCCAAGCCGGACTGCTTTCTGGACGGGCTGACCCGGCAGACCGTCATCGGGTTGCTGCGCGAGCGCCAGATCCGCGTCACCGAGCGCCATATCGAACCCGCGGAGCTGGAGGGCTTCGAGCAATGCTGGCTGACCGGCACCGCTGCCGAGGTCACGCCGGTCGGGCGGATCGGCGATTACAATTTCGAGGTCGGGTCGCTGACCCGCGCCATCGCCGCCGCCTATGAGGATGCGGTGCGCGCCTGATGTGCGGACGCCGCGTGCCGGGGTCCGCCAGCGCTGCCGCGCGGGTCAGGAGGCGTGGCCCTGTCGCGCGATCTTGAGAAAGGCGCGCAGCCGACCCGTCCCATGTACCGAGCGGCGCTGCAACGCCTTCGGTGGGGTGGTGCCATCGCTGGCCGCTTCGATGCGATCAATCTTCAGGTAACGCCGCAGGCGCGCTGCGTGCGAATAGTTGCGCGGTTGGTCGATGATATGTCGGGTCATGGCTTCCTCCTCGGTCATGCCAACCCATCTGGCAGCCCCAGTCTACATGCTCCGGCCGATTCGCGCACGCCGCGCCATCAGATGTGTCACCTCGGGCGCCAGTGCCTCGGCAAGCGCCGCATGTGCGGCGGGGTTTGGCATCAGCTGCGCCGCCGGCAGGTCCAGCGGATCATGGATCATGCCTTCAGTGCCTTTCGCCATGATCGCAAGGGGGACGGATCCGACGACCACCCCTGTGGCAGTCCGGGCGATGCAGGCGACCATGTCCCGTGTCACGAGGCCGTGGCGAAGCGGGTCGTCCGGCGCCGCTGCGTGCCCGCACGCAGAGCTGATGCGAAACAGCAGGGCTGGCTGACCGATCGCGCCGAGCAACTGCATCATGCGTACGGTCCATGTCGCCCGCAGCGCCGCCACCAGATAGCCGAAACGATGCCCGCACAGGTGGCGCAATGTGCCCAGCAGATGCCGGGTGAAGCTGAACTGCGCGAAATCCACATCCGGGTACAAAGCACAAAGCGCGGGTTTCGCGGCGAGGAAGCGGTCATTGCGCCGCGGATGGACTGTGTAGAAGGCGTTGCTCAGATTGTGCGCGCCGACAATCTGCACAACGCGCACCGTCGCCTTGCGGCAGGCCGACAACAACGCCGGATCTGACAGGAAGGCATCCGGGCCGGCATTCAGGCATCCCAGATTTATCACGGGCCTGCCGATCCGCGCCTCGAGCTGCGCGGGATAGGGGTGCTGCACGAACTTGCCGTAGGTTTCCGTGCCGCCGAGGATCACGCAATGGGGACCGCGCGGGACAGGCGGCGGCGCGCGAAACCTCAGACGCGAGCCACCGTACCCCGCATGCGCATAATCCAGCCCGCGAAAGGCCGATCGTTCATGAATCATCACACCCACCAAGTTTTCGTTTCACCCATGCCGCAGAATCGCCCCGAACCCTTGCTGTCGTCCTAACGTCCGGGTCATTAATCGGCCCGGCCCCTTGCGCCGGGGCGCCGCCGCCGCATATGGTCGCAGCGGATCACGGGAAGGGACGACAATGCAGATCAAGACCGTCGGGGTTGTTGGTGCCGGGCAGATGGGCCACGGCATAGCGCAGGTCTTTGCGCAGTCCGGCTATCACGTGCGGATGAGCGATATTTCCCAGGATGCGCTCGACGATGCGATGCGTCTGATCGAAAAGCACCTGTCCCGTCAGGTGGAGCGGGGCAAGATCGCGGGTGTGGACAAGCGTACGGCGCTCGAACGGATCACGCCGACGACGAAGCTGTCCGAGATTGCGCAAACCGACCTTGTGATCGAGGCGGCCACCGAGCGAGAGACCGTGAAACAGGCGATCTTCGAAGACCTCGCACCACATCTGAAACCCGACACGATCCTGACTTCGAACACCTCCTCCATCTCGATCACGCGGCTCGCCTCGCGCACCGATCGGCCCGAGCGGTTCATGGGCTTTCATTTCATGAACCCGGTTCCGGTGATGCAGCTCGTCGAACTGATCCGGGGCATCGCGACCGACGAGGAAACCTACAAGCTCCTGCTGGCGGTGGTGGAAAGCATCGGCAAGACCGCCGCGTCCGCCGAGGATTTCCCGGCCTTCATCGTCAACCGTATCCTGATGCCCATGATCAACGAGGCGGTCTATGCCCTGTACGAGGGGGTCGGGAGCGTCCGGTCCATCGACACCTCGCTAAAACTCGGGGCCAACCATCCCATGGGGCCGCTGGAGCTGGCCGACTTCATCGGGCTCGATACCTGCCTTGCGATCATGAATGTCCTGCATGACGGGCTGGCCGATACCAAGTACCGTCCATGTCCGCTGCTGACAAA
>CAZMBT010000029.1:0-15475 GCA_964564395.1 uncultured Alkalilacustris sp. | reverse complement strand
TGTCGAACCATTCCTGCGCGTAGCCATAGCGCGTTTCATGGTCGTCGGGCAGCGTGAGGCCCAGCGCCTCGTATTCGGGCTTGTTCCAGCCGGCGACGATGTTCAGGCCGGCACGTCCATTGCCGATCTGATCGATCGTGGCCATCTGCTTGGCCACCACCACCGGATTGTTGGCCGCCGTATGAATGGTGGCGAACACCGCGATGTCGCGGGTCGAGGCCAGAAGCCCGGCGGCCCAGGTCATGGTCTCCAGCACCGAATTGTGAAAATCCGTCTCGCCGCCATAGCCGATCCAGCGCGCGATCGGCAGCATGAAATCGATCCCCGCCGCGTCGAGCATCTGCCCCAGCCGCAGATTGTTCTCCCAGGAATTGTCCCAGCGCTCGGGAACCTTGGTCACGCTCATCCCGCTCGAACAGTTCGACGAGAACGTACCCAGCAGGAACCGATCCTGATCATACATCGGATTCGTGGACATGTTGCACCTCCCTTATACATGCATTTTCACGTTTATTTTCTAATAGACATTTTATTTGTTTTCAAGCGTCCCGTGACGCAACATCCCGGACATCACGCGACGAGAGGCGCAATGACGGAAAAACCCCCGCAGAATCAACGAGACGACGACCCCGATGTGCTGGACCGGCGCTGGCATCTGGCGCAGCACCCCGACGAGGTCAGCGCGACGGAGCTCGAATTCGCGCTGATGCGCGCCTATGAGGGATTCGCGCGCTGGCAGGCCGAGTGCCTCGGGAACGTGACGGCGATGGAGGTCAGCGGCCCCGAGAACGCCCTGCTCCACATCATCCGGATGAATGAGCGCCCGAAATCCGCCAAGGAACTGGCGCGCATGACGAACCGGGACGACCTGCCCAACATTCAGTATTCGCTGCGCAAGCTGGTGCGCGCCGGGCTGGTGCTGCGCAAGGGCTCCGGGCGCAGCGGCGTGACCTATGAGGTCACCGAATCAGGTCAGGAAGTCACCGAGAATTTCGCCGCGCTGCGCCGACGCCTGCTGATCGCCGCGATCGCCGAAGTCCCCGACTTCGGGACCCGGCTGCATGAGGCCACGCGCACGCTCAACCTGCTGTGCGGCATCTACGAAGAAGCCGCGCGGGTCGCCGCCACTCATCGCAAGAGCTGAGGCGCGCGTCAGCGCCCCCGCTGCTCAAGCCTGCGCAGCAGGGATTCGACGGCCTGCGCCTTGCCGAAGGCGCGGCGGGCCTGCGCCTGCGCGGCCTCGACATCCACACGTTGCCGTGCCAGCGTCGCGTTGAGCGCGGCGCGCCGTGCCGCAACCCAGCGCGCATGTCGCTCGGCCGCCAGCAGGGCGCCATGCCCATCCTCGGATGCGATCGCGCACTGCGGCACAAGGGCGTGCAGCGCCGCTTCGGTCTGCTGGCACGCGTCGTTCGCTTGCCGCAGTTGCGCCAGCCGCGCATCGCGGATCATCCGCGCGACCTGCAGCAGCCGCAACAAGCGGACCTTGCGCCGCGCCGGTGTCATCGCACCCCACCCGTACGGGCCTTCAGGCGCATCGCATCGGCGAAGCGGATCGCCGCCGCGACCGCCGCGTAATGCTCGGGCAGGATCGGCGCGCCGATATCGACTGTCGCATGGAGCGCCCGGGCAGCCGCCGGGTCGCGATGGATCGGCACCCCCGCGGCGCTGGCGCGTTCACGAATGCGCGCCGCGATCTCGTCGACCCCCTTGGCCACGCAGACCGGGACCGCCGCGCCGGCCCGGTCCCAACGCAGCGCCACCGCGTAATGCCGCGGATTGACAACGACCACATCGGCATCGGGCACATCCTCGAGCATGCGCTGACCCGCGATTTCCTGCCCCCTCCGGCGACGCGCGTTCTTGAGATGCGGATCGCCCTCGCTTTGCTTGGTTTCGTCGCGCAATTCCTTGTGCGACATGCGCTGCTTACGAAAATGCTCATGACGCTGCCAGAAGAAATCGATCACCCCGATCGCCAGCAGGATGGCGACGATGAGGGCGAGAAACTGAATGACAAGCCGGGCCAACTCCACGCCAATCATGCCCGGTGTCAGATGCACCGTTGCGACGATGGTCGGCAGCCGCGCCAGCAGGAACAGCCACAATGCGAACGCGATCACCATGAGCTTGCTGAAGCTCTTGGCGAACTCGAACAACCCGTTGCGTCCGTACTTGTTCTTTGCATTGCCGATGGGCGATATGCGCGAGGCCTTCGGCTTGAGCTTTTCGGGCGCGAAGATCAGCGCACGCTGGGCCAGCAGCATTCCCAGCACCGCGAGCGGCGGGATCGCAAAGAATGGCAGCATCGCTTCGGCAAGCTGTATCAGCAGCCCCCCAACCGGCGCCTGGCCGCGGGACAGAACAAGAGGCGCGAGCCGCTCTGCCTGGCCGATCAGCACCGCGCCGCTCTGCCCGACCTGCTGCAGCGCGGCGGCGCCCGTGATCACACCCGCCAGAAGGATGCCGCCATAACCCGCGGCCGTGGCCAGATCGTTGGAACGCGGGACCTCGCCCTTGCGCCGTGCCTCTTCCAGCTTCTTCGGCGTGGCTTCGTATTCCTTCTCGGCACTGTCCTGCCCTTCGCTCATGGTGCGACCTCGAAGGGCGCGCGCAGAAACCCGTTCAACCCCTCCAGCCACAGCCCCAGGATGACGGGCACCACCAGCAACATCAGCAAGAGCCCGCCACCCACAAGTGCGGGCGCCCCGATGAACACCACCATCAACTGCGGCATCGCCCGATTGATGGCGCCGAGCGCGATATTGTAAAGCAGCGCTGCAATCAGGAACGGCGATGCCAGAACGAAAGCCATCGAGAATGTCTGCGCCACCCGCGCCACGCCCCATTCGGCCAGCGCCCCCGCCGGTACGAAGCGCCCCGGAGGCAGCACCTCATAGGACTCCAGAAAGGCCGAGGTCAGCCACACATGCAGACCGGTCGCCGTTGCGAGGGCCAGCCCGCCCATGACCAGAAACTGTGACAGCGCAGGCTGCGGATCGACGCCATGACCGCCGAAGAACTGGGCCAGCGAGGTCGATTGCGCGGCCATGGTCCCGGCGATCTGCAATGTCATCACGAACAGCCGTACAGCGATGCCCAGCGCCAGACCGGCCACCACCTCGGGAAGCGCGGCAGCCGCGATGGCGTCGGCGTCCGATGTGAAGGGCGCCAGCCGATCGGCCAGCGCCGGCGTCAACAACACGGTGAAGGCGAAGGTCGCGGCCAGGCGTATACGCATGGGAACAACCTGCTCGCCGAAGGCGGGCATCAGCGCCATCGCCGCGCCCACGCGCAGGAAGACAAGAAAACCCGCGGCCAGCCAGGCCTGCGCGACCTCCGAAAGACGCAAGAGCGCTTCCACCCCCTCGGCGCTCATGCCGCGACCATGCCGAGCAGCGCTGGCCGCGCCTCGAGCCCGAGTTCCTCGAATGAAACGACGGGGTTGGGCAGCCCGCGAGCCGCGGCGACCGTGCTGAGGAAACGTCGCCGCCGGGCGGAGGTCACGAGCGCGGGCTGGGCACCGTGCTCTTCGGCGCGCTTCAACGCCTCCGAAATCTGCGCGCCCAGCCGGTTGAACTCGGCCGGTGGCAATGCCACGTCGCTCTGGCCCCGCGCGCCATCGACTTCGTAGCGCGCGAAAGTACCCTCCCACTGGGGATCGAGCTGCACCAGCGGCACGGATCCGTCGGCGCGCTTGACCTCGGCGACGATCTGAAAGCCCAGCCGCTGGCGGACATGCTCACTGACGGCCTCGGGGGTGGCATGCGTACCGCGCGCTTCGGAGATGGCCTCGAGGATCAGAGGCAGATTGCGGATCGACACCCGCTCCTCGAGCAGAAGCCTGAGCACCGACAGCAACAATTCGACAGGAACCTTGTCGGGGATCAGCTCATCGAGAAGGCGCCGGTTCGACTCGGCTCGCGCCGTGTCCGAAACCTGGGTGAACTCATCCAGCAACCGTCGCAAGGACCGCAAGGTGAGCAGGCGCGCGAAGTTGCGCCGGATCACCTCGAGCAGATGCGTCGCCAGCACCTCGGTCGGCGTGACGACCGTCGCGCCGGCCAGCGCAACGCGCTCGCGCGCCTCGGCGGGAATCCAGATGGCCTGCGCGCCGTAGACGGGTTCGCGCACCGCTTCGCCGTCCGGCAGATCCGCCCCGGGGTCTTCGGTCAGCACGAGCACCGATTCCGGGCGCAACCGATCGCGCGCCTGCTCCACCCCCTGGACGCGGATCGCATAATGACCGGCCGGAAGCTGGGCATTGTCCGTCAGCCGGATTTCCGGCAGGATAAGCCCGTATACCCCCGCGACATGGCTGCGCATGTTGGATATCCGCGCGTCCAGCCCGATCGCCGGATCGAGCACCATCGACACCAGATCGGGCGCGAATTCCACATGGATATCATCGAGATCGAGCATGTCTCCCAGTGGCCTGGAGGATGAATCCCGATCCTCGGGCGGTTCGGCAGCCGCGGGCTCGGCGGATCTTCGTGCCCGCGCATTCAACAGATACGCCGCATAGCCGAGCGCCGCGGCCCCTGCCAGAAAGGGGATCATCGGCAGACCCGGCACCACTGCGAAAAGCGCCATCAGCACCGCAACGGTCGTCATCGCGGCAGGATGGCGCCCCAGCTGATCGAGAAGCGCGACATCCGTCGCGCCGGAAGCCCCGCCACGCGCGAGCAGCAACCCCGCCGCAATGGAGATGATGACCGCGGGGATCTGCGACACCAGGCCATCCCCGACAGTGAGGATGGAGTAGGTCTCGAACGCGGACGCAAAGCTCATGTCATGCATGACCGTGCCGATCACCAGCCCCATGACTATGTTGAGCACCGTGATCAGGAGGCCCGCCACCGCATCGCCCTTGACGAATTTCGACGCCCCGTCGAGCGATCCGAAGAAGGACGTCTCTGCCTGTTCATGCTCGCGCCGGGCGCGCGCCTCCTCGTGGTTGATGGCGCCGGCGGACATGTCGCTGTCGATGGCGAGCTGCTTTCCGGGCATGCCATCGAGGGCAAAGCGCGCGCCCACCTCCGCCATGCGCCCCGCGCCCCTGGTGATGACGACAAAGTTCACGATCAGCAGCACCGAGAAGATCACGACCCCCAGCAGCACGCTGCCGCCCATCACGAACATCGCGAACCCCTCGATCACCTGTCCGGCCGCCGAGGTACCGGTGTGCCCTTCGCCGATGATCAGCTTTGTCGAAGAGACGTTGAGCGACAGCCGCAGCATGAGCGAGGCGAGCAGCACCGTCGGGAAAATGGAGAAATCGAGCGGACGCTGGATGAACAGCGTAACGGTGAACATGAGGATGGCGAGGGCGAAGGACCCCGCCAGCCCGATATCCACGACCCAGGACGGAACCGGCAGGATCATCATCACGATCACCGCCATCAGCGCGAGCGCGAGCAGGATCGTCGGCTGAAAGAGCGTGTCTCGGATCATCGAAGCACCCCGGCTCCGAAGGCCCCGATGGGCACCATGGGGCGCCGCGCGGCGCTGGTGGCCGAGAACAGCGACCCCATTTGCCCCGCGCCCGCATCCCCGATGATCGGCCCTCCGGCTGCGACACGGCCACCGGCCCTGCCGCGCGAGCGGGCGGGCGCCTCGGACGGCGCGTCCGTGACCTGGCCGTCAAGACCGGCGAGAATCCTCCGGAACCTTTGCCGGTAGCGCTGGGCATGCGCGGGGGTGCGCGAATGATATGCCCCCGCCGCGGCCACCCAGGACCCTGTCTCACGATGCAGCGATTCGATGAAATCCGCCGCATAAAGCGCATTCGCGGTCGGGTCGAGCATCTGTGCAAGCGAGTCGAAGTGTTCGCCGTGCCAGCGGTAGTTGATCTGGAAGCACCCGAGGTCGATGTTGCGAACCCCGCGGTCGATCTCCCTTTGCGCCATGCCGAGCGTTGCCGCCTGATCGTCCAGCCAGCGCCCGTCGCCCTGCACATTCAGCGCCCAGGGCCAGGGGCGCAGTGTCCCCGCGAGGTTTCGACCCGTTTCGGTCAGGGCGAGGGCGCGCAACACATCGAGCGGCACGCCCGTCTGCGCCGCCGCGACCCGTGCCGCGTTGTCGCAAAGCATCGCAACGGGGCCGGGTGCCGCGCCGGCACTGCCTGCCGCGACCAAGGCAGGCATCACCGTTGCCCTGCAGCTCATTGCCAGCGCGTTGATCCATCTGCGCCGTTGCCGCGATCCGGTCGTCTGCGGCTCCGTCAGCGCCGCCGCGATCGGGCGCCGGATCCTGCGCAGGCAGCGCCGCAGCCGCCTCCTGATCAGCTGCACCGATGACGCTGGGTCGAGAAACTGCATGCCGTGTCCTGCCGCATTTCTTGCTGCTGCGAACCATGTTGCGGGCGGAACATTGACATCCGGTAACCGCCGGCCGTGACAGCGTCAGGGCAAGGCGATCTCGTCGATCAAGGCTGCGGCGCGCGCACGCAGATCACCGCTGGCCTCCACCAGGGCAGATCCCATGGCCAGCGGCCCCGAACCGTCCGGCAGGTCGTTCAGGGCAGGGGCAGCGAACGCCACCATCGCACGCTGCGCCTGCGTCCCGTGGTTGCGCACCAGCCCCCACTCGCCCGCGCGCCATGCCAGCGCCCCGATATCCTCTGGCGTGTCCGTTCCGTGCGCCTCAAGCGCGCCGCTATGATCTCCCGAGCGGGTCAACGCGCGGCTGCGCAGGTGCGCGGCCCGGGGATGCGAAAGCCCGTCCAGGACCTGCAGCGCAGCGCCCGGGTCGTCGCGCATGATCCGTGCATCCGCACGAAGCAACTGTTCCACCTGCGCCGGATTCGGAACGTCCCCCAGCGCAGACAGCGCCGCACTCGCGAAGCCGAGTTTCAGGAACCGCTCGGCCAGTTTCAGGCGGATCGCAGGGGGCAGTGCCCCGCTCTGCCAGTCCTCGCGCGCGAAGATGAGACGCAGGAAATCGGGATCAGGCGCCGCATCGGCCAACCGTCCGATCAGGGCGGCCCCGAGCGGGATGCGGGCAGCCTCGGCCTCGACCGAATCTGTTGCCCGCGCCTGTGCCGCGAAGGCCGCATCGAAATCGCCGAGCGCTGCCAGACCGAGCGCCTCCGCACGTGCCAGCCGCGCCCCGATAGGCGTGCCAGCGCGGGCCGTGGCGCGCGCGCCCGCCGATGCGACCAGATCACGTGCCGGGGCGTGATCCTGCGCCAGCCGGGCACTGATCAGCATGACCACCGCGTCATCCGACCCCGGCGCATTGCTCGCGGCAAGGGGGCGCAATCTCGCGCGGGCAGCGGCGGCGTCTCCCGCCGCCTTGTCGATCTGCGCTGCGACCATCAGCAGCGCGGGGTCCTTTGCATCGGTGATGCGCGAAAGTGCGTCATGAACGGCGCGCGCGGCGGACACGTCATCGAGTTCCAGGAAACGCTGCACGAGCCGCGGCGCGAGACTGCGCCGCAACGCCCTCGGCAGATCCGAAAAGGCCCGCGTCGCGTCAGCGACCGCCACGCTCTGCAGATCCGGCACATCCGCGCCGGCGAGCAGCGCCCATAGCACGATCGGGCCATCGCAATGGATCATGCGCGCCAGTTGCGATGCGGGCGGGACCGGGTTCCCATCGACGATGAACGACATCGTCCGCAACACGCCATCCGGATCCAGCCCGCCGGTGATGTCATCCTCAAAGGCATCCAGCGTCATGCGCGCTTCCGCCCCGAATCCGAAATGCAGATAAGTCTGCACGAGCGCGCGCGCATCCGGCCCGGACGGCGCGGCCGGGCCGTAAACCGCATGACGCGCCTGCGCCAACTGCTCGGCGGCGGCCGAATCCCCGCCCCAGCTCGCCACGTCCAACCTGTTTGCGACGCGACAGTCATCGCCCTCGTCAACACCGGTGGTGCCGCGCCTCAACCGCGCGGCGCGATCCACGGCGGTTTCACTGCGCAGCACGGCGTGATCGTCAGCGCCGGTCAGTTCCGGCGGCCCCGACGCCGCCGCCGGTGGAGGCGTCTCCGCGGACGGCATCGCCGGAGACGCGTCGTGAGAGGGTGAGACCGGAGTGACCAGGCCCTGATCGGCCGCGCGCTCCAACTCCCCGAGCAGCGTGGCGCGTACGGCCTCCACATCAAGATCCCGCCCGGAACGCGGCGCCGGTTCGGATGAGAGGTCGGGATCCGGAAGCGGTGCGCGCGTGCCGCCGTCTCGAGCGGTCCCGGATGTCTCGGCCGACGGGGGGGGCGCGACCGCGGCCACCCCCCAATCGAGCCAATCCGTTCGCGGAGGTGTCGCGCTGCGCGCTCGGCGGCGCGGGCTGAGGCGCGGCGCGACCGGGTCGGTATGCATGTCGATGATCAGAAGCCCGGGACGGTCCTCATAGGCGCGCGCCTGCGTTTCGGCAGAAACCACGAGGCCCAGCGTTCCGTTGTCACCCGCCTCCAGCGCCTGCAACCGTGTTCGCGGAATCCGGGCAAAGACGTCCGAGATGTCGAACTCTGGCGCCGCGCCATCCAGACGCAGGACATATCCGTCAGCGACGCGTTCGAAGGACCAGGGCACAGGGCGGGAGAGGACCATTGCGATCCTGGTGAAGTCCTCGTGCTCGCCTGACAGGACCTGCACCGGCGCCTCTTGCGCTTGCAGCGGATGAACGAACATGCAGCCCATCGCAAGGACCATCGCCGCGGCCCCGCGCCGCAGCGCGCACGACAAAGCACCAATGAAAGCCTTCATGCCGCATCCCTTCTGATCTCGCGCAGCGCCTCCTCCAGCGCGCTGTAACGCGGGCGCACGGCCTCGGGTGTGTTCTGCCGGCCCACTTCTATGCATATGCCCGCGGCATGCTGATGTAGATTGGCGACCAGCACCTCGCGGATGAGCTGATAGAAGTGGCTGTCTTCCTCGACCACCGCGCGCAGGCGGTTGGCGAACGGACCGACGAAGCCGTAGGCGAGAAAGACCCCCAGGAAGGTTCCGACCAGCGCGCCGCCGATCATCGCGCCGAGAATCTCGGGAGGTTCGTTGATCGATGCCATGGTCTTGATCACACCGAGGACCGCCGCCACGATGCCCAGCGCGGGCAGCGCATCGGCGGTCGTCTGCAGAGCCTGGCTGGTGCGCATCGCCTGCTGATGCGCCGTCTGCATCCGCTTTTCGAGCACTTCCTCCACCTGGTGCGGGTCGTCATAATTCATCGAGGCCGCGCGCAGCGTGTCGCAGGCAAGTTCCACCGCCTCGGTGTCGGCGAGGATTCGCGGATAACGCGCGAAGATCTCCGATCGCTCGGGCGCCTCGATGTGCTCCTCGAGCGCGACGGGGTTCTGGCGAGCGAGGCGGACAAGCTCGAACAGCAGGCACAGGAGGTCCTTGTAATCCTGCGGCTGCCAATGCGGACCCTTGAATATTTTCACCACATCGCGCCCGGTCTGCCGGATGAGCGACCAGTCATTGGCGATGAAGAAGGCGCCGACCGCCGCGCCGACGATGATCATCATCTCGTAGGGCAGTGCCTTGATAATGATCCCCATCGCCCCGCCGGCGACGAGATACCCTCCGAAGACCATCCCCAGAACGACGATGATACCGAACAGCCCCATCATTGCGGGCACCCTCCCCCGAGCGGATGGGGAGCAGACCGTCGCGACGCGTCGCGAAGAAGCCCTGCCCCCCTGTCAGTGCGCTGTTTCATGTTGCCTCAATTCGTCGGGACGCGGGCGTTGCGCCCGGCCAGGACCACGCTGACGGTATGCGCGGTCTCGGGGGCGAGTTGCGCCATGACGCCGGCCGCCGCCTCGGGGCGCATCCGCGCCAGGAAGCCCGCCGCAAAATCGGGAATCATCTGTTCGAACAGGGCCGCGGCCTCTTCCGGCTCCATGCGTTCATAGACCGACGTCAACTGATCGAGATCGCGCTCTGACGCCTGATCGGCGCGCGCCAGCGTGTCGGACAGGCGCGCCTCGGCGGCGGCAAGTTCGTCAAGCATGGTCTCGACCTTCTGCTCGGTAACCGCGAGTGCCTGAATCCGGTCGGCGAGCGCCGCTTCGCGTGCCTCGAGCAGTTCCTCGCGCTCGCGCAGCGCGGCAAGCAGAGCCATCGGCGCGTCCTGCACGGGCTCCTCGGCGACGTCGCGCTCCTCGGCGGCGTCGGCAATCTGCGCATCGAGAGCGAGTGCGGCATCCGCGCTGGTGGCCAGACGCAAGGCCGTCGATCCGGCCAGTAGCACGCACAGCCCGGCGACCAGCCCCGACACCCGGCGCCCCGAAGCGCGCTTGTGACTCCGCTTCAGAGTCATTGCACCCCCTCTTGCGCCCGCGCCGGGCTGCGCCTGCGGATGACACGGGCGCGGGACCGGCCGCGGGCTTCCGACTCCGACGGTTGGCCCGACATGGCGTCCTCGGGCAGGTCGTGCATCGAGGCAAGCAACAGCTCGAGCCGGTCCGCCTGCTTTTGCGCCCGCTCCGTCTGCGCCTCGAGTCCCTCCGTGGAGGCGCTGGCGGCACGGCGCGCGGATTCCAGAGCGCGCGTCATGTCATCCACCTGCGCCGACAGCACGGCAATGGCGCCGCCCATGCCGCTTTCGAGTTGCGTGAATCGCTTCAGCCGCCGCGCCAGAATGAAACAGTAGACAGCCGCTCCCAGCGCCCCGGCGCCCAGCATCATGTCCGCGATCAGTGTCATCTCGCCCTCTCTCAATTCATCACGAATTCGGTGATCAGAAGGTCGCGCACCGCATCCTCTCCGGTCACGACCTGCACGCGCCGCAGCATCTGCGCGCGAAGCCGCATGAGCGCCGCACGCTCGCCCAGCTGCGCTGGCTCGAGCGCGCGCAGGTAATCGTTCAGGACATCGGAAATCCGCGGCTTCTGCGACGCGACGGTATCGCGCGCGCCACCTCCCACCTCAAGCTGTGCGGCGAATCGCAGATGCGTCGACTCCGTTGCGGCGGGCATGTTGACCACGATCGGATCGAGCGCGACGAAGGCCGATTCCGACCCGCCTTCCTGAGCGCGTGGCAGAAGATCCCTGAACATGTCCGGCGAGACGACATCGAGGCGCACGACCTGAAACGCGATCGCGCCGGTGACGACAAAGACAAATCCCCCGAGAAGCAGTCGCCGCAAGCCACCCCGGCGCCGGGTCTGGGGTGCTTCCTGTGCTGAAGTATCGGTCATGTACGTTCTCCGTTCCACCGGCGGCGTCGAAACCCCGTATAGGCCGCAGCGACTAACCGATTGTTAAGAGCACTGCGCGATTGGTGACGTCGCTGAACGGGCAGAACGCCCCTCGTCATGGAGAATCGCCTTGCAGCAGTTGATGTCGGTCTGGAACGCGCTGACACCGCAACGCAGGATCGTGGTCGCCGCAGCGACCGTTGCCATGTTCGCCGCGATCCTGCTGCTCGCGCGGATCGCCACCACCCCGGGTATGACGCTTCTGTATGCCGGGCTCGAAGCCGACACCGCCGGCGAGGTCGTGACCGCACTGGAACAAGGCGGCATCGCGCACGAAGTGCGCGGCGATTCGATCTATGTCGATACGCGGCACCGGGATCGGGCGCGGATGACCCTTGCGGCGGACGGTCTGCCCGCGAGTTCCGGTCGCGGTTACGAACTGCTCGATGACCTTTCCGGATTCGGCACCACATCGCAGATGTTCGATGCGGCTTACTGGCGGGCCAAGGAAGGCGAACTCGCGCGCACCATCGCCACCGACCCCGCCATACGTTCGGCACGCGTGCATATCGCCATGGGCACGGATCGGCCCTTCCGCCGCGACGTGACCACCACCGCGTCGGTCACCCTGACAACGGCGGCCGGCGCGCTTCCGGCGGAGCGCGGGCGTGCCCTGCGTTTTCTCGTGGCGGCGGCCGTTCCGGACCTGCACCCCGACGATGTCGCGATCATGGATGATACCGGCACGCTCATCGGGGACAATGACGACGCCAACGCGCAGAACGCGGACCGCCGCACCGAGGAGCTGCGCCGCCGCGTCGAGCGGCTGCTGGCCGCGCATCTGGGACCGGGCCGGGCCGTGGTCGAAGCCAGCGTCGATACCGTGCATGAGCGCGAATCGCGCTTGGAACAGAGGGTGGATCCCGACAGCCGCGTGGCCGTCAGCAGTGACCGGACCGAGCGGCGCAGCACCGCGACCAATAGCCGGGGCGGCGAGGTCACGGTCGCCAGCAATCTGCCCGACGGCGATGCCGCGCCGGAGAACCGCAATTCGCAAAGCCAGGACACCGAAACCCGCGAACGCACCAATTTCGAGATTTCGCAGACCCGCCGGGAGGTTGTCAGCGAACCGGGGGCGATTCGCCGACTGACGGTGGCAGCGCTGGTCGATGGCGAGCAGGTACCCGGCCCCGAGGGAACGCCGGAGTGGCAGCCACGTAGCGAAGCAGAACTCGAGGATCTGCGCGACCTGATCGCAGCCGCGGTGGGATTCGATGCGCAGCGCGGCGACGTCATCACGATCAAGTCCCTGCAACTGACCGCACCGCCAGCGGCGGGGACCGAGGCGACCGCGTCCGGGGCGCTCGACGGGTTGCGCCTCGACCTCATGACCTTGATCCAGCTCGCGGTGCTGACGCTTGTCGCATTGATCCTCGGGCTCTTCGTGGTCCGGCCGATCCTGGCAGCGCGGCGCGGGTCCGGCGCGCCCCTCCCGCCCGAACTGGAGGGGCCTACCGGTTTCGCACCGGCCCCGGCAAGCGACGGCCTGTCCGACGGCTTCGCCAACGCGCTCGACATGCCCGATTTCGCACAGGCCGACCTGCCGGCACTCCAAACCGGCGGGTCCGCGGACGCCGGATCGGATGGCAACGATGCCGCGGAGCGTCTGCGGCATCTCATCGAGGCGCGGCGCGGCGAAGCGGTCGAGATTCTGCGCGGCTGGATGGATGACGGCGGGGAGAAGGCTCGATGAGCGGGCGTCTGCAGCTCGAAACTTTCGACGTTCCGGATGCCGCCGACTCCGCGCGAGCACCAGACGAGGCCGAGCAACCGCCGTTGCAGCTCTCGCCGGAAGAGCTGGAGGAACTCCGCGCGCAGGCGCGGGAGGACGGGTTTCGCGCCGGGGTCGAGGCCGGGCGGGCGCAATCCCGCCAGGACGACGACCGGCGGCGCGAAGCCCTCGAGGAGGCGCTGCTCACGCTGTCATTCACCTATCACGAGGCGCGCGATCACATTCTGGGCGCGATCACGCCCTTGCTGCACGCTATGGTTCACAAGGTCGTGCCAGAAACCGCGCAGGCCGCGCTCGCCGCGCACCTTGATGCCACACTGGTGCCGGTTGCCGAAACGCTGTCCGAACCGCCCGTCACCATTGTTGTGAACCCGGCAGCGCGTGCGGACATCGAAGCCGTACTCGCGCGCGCCGAGGCGCCGCCGTCCGTGGTTCAGGAGTCCGTCGATCTCGGACCCGCACAACTGCACCTGCGCTTCGACAGTCAGGAATGCCGCATCGATCTGGACGACGTGGTCGAAAGGATGAGCGCCATCCTGCGCGAGGAACTCGGCATGACACCGGCCGCGACAGGCATCACCCCCGTATCCGAACGTGAAAAGGACGCCCGAAATGGATGAATATCAGACGACAACCGCCCGCTCTGCAGGCACCGAGCCGGGGACCCCCTTCGCGCAGGTGCCGGTCGAGGTCATGGTCTGTGTCGGCACCGCCCGGCCAAGCGTGCGCGACATGCTCGCGATGCGCGCCGAGTCGGTGCTCCCGCTCGACCGCCGTGTCGAGGACCCGGTCGAACTCTATGTCGGGGACCGGCTGATCGCGCGCGGCGAACTCGAGGAACTCGACGGCGACGAGGCCGGCCAGCTCGCGGTGCGCCTGATCGAGGTGGCTGACAACCCCGGTGAGCTCTGAGCGATGCGTCTTGCCCTCCTGATCGCTCTGATTCTCGGCGTTGGCGCACCTGCCGCGGGCCAGGAACTGACGATCGATATGGGCGCGCAGGGCTCGCTGGCGGAGCGGTCGATCCAGATCCTGGTGCTGATCACCCTGCTCAGCGTGGTGCCGGGGCTGCTGATCATGCTGACCTGCTTTCCGTTCATTGTCACCGTGCTGGCCATCCTGCGGCAGGCGGCGGGACTGCAGCAGTCACCGCCGAACATGCTGATCGTGAGCCTTGCCCTGTTCCTGACCTATTTCGTGATGGATCCGGTCCTTGCCGAGGCGTGGGAGACAGGCGTGCGCCCGCTGCTCGACGGCCAGATCGAGCTCGAAACCGCGTTCATCCGCGCACTGGAACCGTTTCGCGTCTTCATGGCCGAGCGCACGCAACCGGGCACCTTCGATGCTCTGGCATCCCTGCGCGCGGAAAGCACGCAAACCGCGACGGCCTCGCTGACGCCATCGGCACCACTGTCGCTGCTGGTGCCGTCCTTCCTGCTCAGCGAGATCGCGCGCGCCTTCGAGATCGGGTTCCTGATCTTCGTGCCGTTTCTGATCATCGATCTCGTCGTGGCGGCGATCCTGATGTCCATGGGCATGATGATGGTGCCTCCGGCGATTGTCTCGCTGCCGTTCAAGCTGGCATTCTTCGTCATCGCCGACGGCTGGACGCTGATTGCCGAGGCGCTGGTGCGCGGTTATGGCTGACGCATGCCCCTTGCCGCGCGGGCGCGACCGACGTACCTTCGGACCTGAAGGAGACGTCCCCATGGCCCTGCCCCTCGCACCCATCGCCGCCACTGTCCTGAGCTACGGCGCCGTCGCAGTGGCAGGCTACGTCCTCGCATCGCGCGTTGTGCCCGGTGCACGGGATCAACGTGCCGAGGACGCCCTCGACGACCTGCCGGAAGGGATAACTGTGCATCGCCCGCGCGAAGGCGGGCAGGCCAACGCTACCGGGCGGATCATCCGGGTCATCCGGCTGGGGCGCAACGGTCCCGGGCTGAAGGTCGACGCTGCGGTGATGGGCCGGATCCGGCTGCGCCGCAGCTGACACCTCCCCGCCTTGCTGTCGGGGATCCCGCGACAATGCGTGCGTCAATGTCTGCTGGACGCCCCGGAAATTCGCCGCTAAATACGCTGCAAAGAGGCTGTCCGCATGGCGTGACCGGGCTGCGTACCGGGCATGCCCGAAGGAGTTTGGAAGGGAGTTGTTCTCGTGTCCCATGCAGAAGACGATGCCGGCTCACGCCGCGATTTCCTGTATTACGCGACTGCAGGCGCCGGTGCTGTGACCGTGGGGGCGGCCGTCTGGCCGCTCATCAACCAGATGAACCCTTCGGCCGACGTACAGGCGCTGTCGCAGATCTTCGTGGATGTGGGCGACCTCGAGGTCGGAAGCCAGCTGACGGTGAACTTCCTCGGCAAGCCGGTCTTCATCCGCCGCCGCACCGCCGAGGAGATCGAGGAGGCGCGCGCCGTCGCGCTCGGCGATCTGATGGACCGCAGTTCGCAAAACCCCAATGCGCCGGGCACGGACGCCAATGACGCCAACCGCACGCTGGACGAGGACGGCGAGTGGCTGGTGATGATCG
>CAZMBT010000028.1:0-15888 GCA_964564395.1 uncultured Alkalilacustris sp. | reverse complement strand
CCACGGTGCGCCATTTCGCGGATCGTGTCTGCGTGATGTATGCGGGGCGCATCGTGGAAACGGGGCCGGTCGACGCCCTGATCGACGCGCCGCAGCACCCCTATACGCAGGCGCTTCTGGGCGCCATTGCAGACCCGGATGCGGACAATGCGCACCATGCGCGTCCCGTTCCCGCGGGTGAACCGCCCAGCCTGGCCAACCCGCCGGCCGGCTGCCGCTATCATCCGCGCTGCCCGCATGTCATGGCCGGGCTGTGCGATCGCGAGGTGCCCGGCCTGTTCACGCCCCGCCCGGGGCAGCAAAGCGCCTGCTGGCTGCATGACGAGGCCGCGGTGGCGCGCAACGCGGAAGGGACAGTGTCATGAGCCGCGTTGTGCTTGGTCTCGTCGTGGCGTTTGCCGCGCTGGGGCTGCAGATGGCCATGGTTGTCGGTGCGATGGCGCCGGGGCTGTTGCCGGCGCTGGGCGGGTATGCGGGCATCTTCGTCGGTCTGTTCCTTGTGCTGCTTGGTGCCGTTCGTCGCGCGAGGTTGCGCCGCTAGGGTGATGCGCCCGCTGCCAGCGGGTCGCCCGCGGCGCGGGGCGGGCACGGGTTTCATCCGGGTCCGGGCTGATTACATGTGCGTCCAAAGCGCCGTGTGCCGCCAACAGCTACCGGAGATATCATGCATTATTCGCTGCTCGATCTGGCGCCGGTGCCCGAGGGCGCCGATGCCGCCGCCGCGCTGGCCAATTCGGCGGATCTGGCCCCTTATGCGGAGGCGCTTGGGTATCATCGCTACTGGCTGGCCGAGCATCACAACATGCCGGGCATCGCAAGCTCGGCCACTGCGGTCCTGATCGGCCATCTCGCCGCGACGACGTCGCGCATGCGCATCGGCGCCGGCGGGATCATGCTGCCCAATCACGCGCCGCTGACCGTGGCCGAACAGTTCGGCACGCTCGCCACGCTTTTTCCCGGCCGCATCGATCTGGGGCTGGGCCGGGCGCCGGGCGGCGACGGCGCGGTGATGCGCGCCCTGCGACGCGGCCGCGACCGCGGCGACGGCTTCGCAGAGGACGTGGCCGAGCTGATGCGGTATCTCGGCCCCGCCGCGGACGACGCCGGCGTGCGCGCGATCCCTGGCGAGGGGACGCAGGTACCGGTGTGGATTCTGGGCTCGTCGCTGTATGGCGCGCAGCTTGCCGCGCATTTCGGCCTGCCCTACGCCTTCGCCTCGCATTTCGCCCCGGCGGCGCTGGATGCGGCGCTGCAGACCTATCGCGCGCAGTTCCGGCCGTCGCCGCATCTGTCGCGGCCCTACTTCATGCTGACGGTCAATGTCTTCGCCGCGCGCAGCGATGCCGAAGGTGCCTATCTGCGCAGCACCATGCAGCAGGCCTTCGCGCGGCTGCAGACGGGGATGCCCGGCAAGCTGCCGGCGCCCGTGCGCGACATCGACGCGGTGATCGGCCCGCATCTGCGTGCCGGCGTGGATGAGGCGCTGCGCATCTCGGCGGTCGGGGCGCCTTCCTCGGTGGAGGCCCAGCTTGGCGCCCTGATCGAGCGCTACGCGCCCGACGAGGTGATGGTGACGGGGCAGATCCACGACCACGCGGCGCGGCGCGAGTCGTTTCGCATCGCGGCCGAGGCGCTGTCGCGCCTTGCACAGGGGCGCGCGCTTGTCTGATCCGCCGCCCGCCGCGCCCGTCTGGGTTACACCGCCAGCGCCGCGCGCACCGGCGCCCCCCAGCCCAGATGCCATTGTGCCCCGTCGTCGATGACCGGGCGCTTCATCAAGGCCGGATGCGCGGCGAGCAAGCTGTCCGCGTCGGCGGCGCGCTCGGCCTCCGACAAGGCGCGCCAGGTCGCCGAGTTGCGATTGATCAGCTTCGCTTCCCCGAACCGATCGAGCAGAACGCGCCGCTCGTCCGGTGTCAGCGGCGCGTCGCGCACATCGCGAAAGGTAACGGCGTGGCCTGCCGCTTCCAGCGCGCGCCTGGCCTTGCGGCAGGTGTCGCAGGTCTTGATCCCGAGTATCTGCATGTCGTGACTCCGGCGCGGCTCAGCGATGCGCGCGGCGTTTGCCGAGCTCACGGTCGAGGGCGCTGCGCAGCTTGTCGAGCGCGCCGATGGCGGCACTTTCGACAGTGTCGGCGTTATGGGTCACCGCGACGGGCGCCCGCCCTTCGGGCCGGGCCTCGGCCATGCACCGCTTGTCGTCGGCGCCGCCCTTCTGGGCGTTCTCGTCGCGCAGATGCACTTCGACGCGTGTGACCTGGGATGCAACCGCGCCAAGCTTGGAGCGCGCGATCCCCTCGATCGTGGCGATCAGATCGCTGCCGCCGTCAATCGTATTGTCCGTATTGACCTGAATATGCATCTGTTGCTCCTTTTCTTTCGTAGGCTGATGCAGTTAAGACGCCCGGACGTGGCGCACAAGTGGTGCGTCGCCGGGGCATGAGGACCGGGGCAGGGCGGACGGAGTCTCGCTTCGACGCTGCGCCGCGTGACTCGCAGCGGGATCGAGGCGAAAGGGACTTGCATGCAACGGATTCTTGCCTGGCTTGTAATCGCGGCGCTGACGCTGGGGGCGGCGGGCGCGCAGGCGCAGTCGCTCTTTGACCCGACGCCCGAGCCCGTCGATGGCGACGCCGCGCGCGCGCTGGCCGAGATTCTGTCCGACAAACAGGCGCGCGAGTCGCTGATCCGTCAGCTTCTGGCCAGTGCCGAAGCGGCGGAGCAGCCGGGCGAAGCCGCACCGCCGGAGCAGATGTCGCTGGCCCGCCAGGTGGCGGAACAGACCCGCGGCGTTGCCGAAGGGGTGATCGGGGTGACGCGGGCGCTGACCGCATCGCTCGGTGACGTCTTCGGCGTGCTCACGGGAGAACGGACCGTCGACTGGGCCGAGTTGCAGAGCGTGGCCGTGGCGCTGGCGCTGGTGGCAGCGGTCACGCTCGCGCTGTTCTTCGGATTGCGTGTGATCGGCACTCGGGTTTTTCGCCGAATGTCCGACCGGGCGAATGGCGGCGGCTGGGTCATCGCGCTCATTCGGCTCCTCGGTTCGAGCCTGATCGATGCACTGATAATCGTTCTGGCATGGGGTGGGGGTTACGCCTTCGCCCTGGCGATCGGAGAGGCGGGGACGATGGATTTCCGTCAAAGCCTCTTTCTCAACGCCTTTCTCCTGGTGGAGATGACCAAGGTGATCCTGCGCGCGATTTTCTCGCCCGGTTATGGCCGGTTGCGCTTTGCGCCGATGGGCGACGAGACGGCGGCCTACTGGTATTTCTGGGCCTCGCGCCTTGTCAGCATGCTGGGCTACGGGATTTTGCTTCTCGTCCCCATCGTCAATGAAACGGTCTCGCATGCGGTCGGGCGCAGCCTGACGCTGCTGGTGGTGGTGATCGCGTTGCTGATCGCGATCCTTGTCGTGCTGCAGAACCGTCATCCCATCCGCGACGCGCTGCGTGCTCGCCATGAGCGCGACCCCGACGACGTGCTGGGGCGGCTGGAAGCATGGCTGGGCGCGGTCTGGCACTGGTTGGCGATCCTGTATCTGGTCACGCTGTTTCTGGTCTGGACCGCGCAGCCCGAAATCGCGCTGCAGTTCATGCTTGTAGCAACGCTGCAATCTGCGGTGGCGGTGGTGATCGGTGTCGTGGCGACTCTGCTGATCTCGCGCGCGATCAAGGGCGGCCTGCGGGTGCCCGAGCATGTGCGCGAGTCGTTGCCATTGCTGGAAGATCGGCTCAACGCATTTGTTCCGGCCCTGATGAAAGGGATCCGCGCCATTATCGCGGTGCTTGTTCTGATCGCCATCGGTCAGGCCTGGCAGGTGCTCGACTTTCTGGGGTGGCTGTCGTCCGAGGTGGGGCGTGATACGATGTCGCGTGTGGTCTCCGCCGCGCTCGTCGCGCTGATCGCGCTGGCCATGTGGATCGGGGTGTCGTCCTTTGTGGAGTACCGGCTGAATCCGTCGGTCGGAACCGTTCCGACAGCGCGCGAGCGCACATTGCTGGCGCTGTTTCGCAATGCCTTCATGGTTGTTCTGGTCGTCATCGCCGCGATGCTCGCCCTGTCGGAGTTGGGCGTGAACATCGCGCCGCTTCTGGCCGGGGCGGGCGTGCTGGGTCTGGCAATCGGTTTCGGCGCGCAAAAGCTGGTGCAGGACATCATCACCGGGGCCTTCATCCAGGTCGAGAATGCGATGAACGAGGGCGATTTCGTCACCGCCGGTGGGACCACCGGCGCGGTGGAGCGCTTGACGATCCGCTCGGTCGGGTTGCGCGATACCTCGGGCACCTACCATCTGATTCCGTTCAGCGCGGTCGATACGGTGTCCAACTTCACCAAGGATTACGGGTATCACCTCGCCGAGGTCGGCGTGGCCTACCGCGAGGATGTCGCCGAGGTAAAGGAACTGATGTTCAAGGCGTTCGAGCGGCTGATGGACACCGAACTCGGCGCCCATATCCTGGAGCCGATGGAGATGCAGGGCGTCACCCGGCTGGGGGATTCGTCCGTGGTGGTGCGCAGTCGGATGAAAACGGCCGCGGGCATGCAATGGGCCGTCGGCCGCGGATACAACGAGATCATCAAATCCGTGCTCGACGAAGCCGGGGTCGAGATTCCGTATCCGCACATGACGCTCTACATGGGCCAGGGCAAGGATGGCAACGCGCCGCCGCTCAATCTGCGGCACCATGGAGGGGGCTCGGGCGGAACGCCCGCGGTCACTGGTCCGGTTGAGCCAGCGGCCCCGGAGCGGTCCGCGCCGCAGCAGGATGTGGATCGCTTCACCGATGCCGCCGGTGGCGAGGTTGCGCCGCCCAGCCATGACGACGCCGACACCAATTGACGCGGCGACGCGCCTTGCGCGGCGGGCGGGGCGTTTGTCCGCCGCGCGGCGGCGCTGCGTCGCCAACGATGTGCGCTGCCCCTTGCAACGCCGTGTCACGGGTGTATAGAGGCGCTTCCTTCCGCGATCTTCGGGAAACGGCGCGACCTCTCGTGGGCGGGATGCGGAAGGGAAACCCCCGCCCGGTGAAGCGCGCCCGCAATATACGGGAGTGAGCATGCCGCTTTACGAGCATGTCTTCATAGCACGACAGGACCTGTCCAACACCCAGGCCGAAGGGCTGATCGAACACTTTTCGACCGTGCTGGCCGATCAGGGCGGCAAGGTCGTCGATCACGAATACTGGGGCGTCAAGACGATGGCCTACAAGATCAACAAGAACCGCAAGGGGCATTACGCCTTCCTTCGCAGCGACGCGCCCGCGCCCGCCGTGCAGGAGATGGAGCGCCTGATGCACCTGCATGACGATGTGATGCGGGTGATGACCATCAAGGTCGACGAGCACAAGGAAGGCCCGTCGGTACAGATGCAAAAGCGCGAAGAGCGCGATCGCCGCCGTTGATCGAAGGAGGACTCTGTCATGGCCACGAAACCGTTTTTCCGCCGCCGCAAGGTTTGCCCCTTCTCGGGCGACAATGCACCCGCGATCGACTACAAGGACACCAAGCTGCTGCAGCGCTATATCTCCGAACGCGGCAAGATCGTGCCGTCGCGCATCACAGCCGTGTCGTCGAAAAAGCAGCGTGAACTCGCCCGCGCGATCAAGCGCGCGCGCTTCCTCGCCCTGCTGCCCTACGCCGTGAAGTAAGGAGAGCATCATGCAAGTCATCCTGCTGGAACGCGTGGCCAAGCTCGGTCAGATGGGCGATGTCGTCAGCGTGCGCAACGGCCATGCGCGCAACTACCTCTTGCCGCAGGGCAAGGCGCTGCGCGCAAGCGAAGCCAATATCAAGGCGTTCGAGGCGCAGAAGGCGCAGCTCGAAGCGCGCAATCTGGAGCAGCGCAAGGAAGCCGAACAGGTCGCGAAGCGCCTGGATGGCGAAGTCTTCACCATGATCCGCGCCGCGTCCGACTCCGGGGCGCTTTACGGCTCGGTGAGCACGCGCGATATCGCCGAATCGGTGAGCACGGGCGGCACGTCGGTCGAGCGCAACCAGATCGTTCTCGACAAACCGATCAAGACGCTCGGCCTGCATGAGGTGAATGTGCGCCTGCACCCCGAGGTCACCGTGACCGTGACGCTGAACGTGGCGCGCTCGGCCGAGGAGGCCGAAGTGCAGGCATCCGGCAAGTCGATCCAGGACGTTGCCGCCGAAGAGGAAGCCGCGGCCGAATTCGAGATCGCCGAGCTGTTCGACGATATCGGGGCAGCCGGCGAAGACACGGACGAGCCGCAAGAGCGTTGACATCTCGGGTCGCGCCGCTGTCACAGGCGAGTGTGTGAACCGAAACGGGCCGTGCCGGGCATTCTCCGGCACGGCCCTTATCATTCGGGCTTTTGCGCGGCTGCGAGAGCCATTATGACCGTAAGCCTATGGGCAAGGTTTTGCGACTGATCGGGACGGAGGGCCGGTTGAGCCGGGTCGGGGCAATGCTGGGCGTTGTCGCGGCGCTGGCGGGCTGTGTGGCCACGGATGACACGGTCGCAGCACCGCCGGTGGCCGGGTTTCCCGCAGCGCAGGGCCCCGCAGGCGCGGAACCCGGCACCTGCTGGGGCCGCAGCATAACCCCTGCGGTGATCGAGACCGTGACGCATCAGCGGCGCGAAGCCTCCGAGGATGCGTCCGCCCCGGCCCTCTATACCACGGATATGCATGCCCGAATCCTGCGTCCGCGCAGCGAATCGTGGTTTCGGGCGATGTGCCCCGAGGAGCTGACACCCGACTTCATCATGCAGCTTCAACGGGCGCTGGAAGCGCGTGGTCATTATGATGGCGCGGCATCCGGCCGGATCGATGCCGCCACCAGCGCAGCGATAGGGGAATTTCAGGCGACATCGATGGACCTCGACAGCACGCGCCTGTCACGCGCCGCGGCGCAAAGGCTCGGGCTGGTCGCCGTTGACCGGGAGCCGGGCTGAGCCGACCGCCGCGAGGCTGCGAAACGCCACTCGCCCAATGAAAAGGCCGCGCCACCCGGTTTCGGATGGCGCGGCCCCTTTTCTCGCAGCGTCAGTCCTGTGTGACGGACAGCGCCACGAAGCGCGGATCGCCGCCGCGCCGGATCAGAAGCAGCAGCGACCTGCGCCCGGCTTCGCGCGTGGCCTCGATGCGCTCTTCCAGATCCGCGGGGCTGCGCACGGGCTCCTGGCCCGCTTCGGTGATGATGTCGCCTGCGCGCACACCCTTCTCCTGCGCCTCGCTTCCGGGGGCGACGTCGCGGACCACCAGGCCATCGACGCCCGAAGGCACGCCCAGCTCGTCGCGCAGCGTGTCGGTCAGCGTCTCGACGCTCAGCCCAAGCATGTCGGCGCGCTGCGGCTCGGCGGGTTCCTGCGTCGGCGGCTCTGTCGCGCCCTCGGCGAGCTCGCGCCGCCCGAGCGTCACGGTCAAGGTGACGACCTCGCCATCGCGGAAGAGATCGACTTCGACTTCGCGGCCGACTTCGGCATCCCCCACGATCCGCACGAGAGTGCGGGTATCCTCGATCACCCGTCCATCGAAGGACAGGATCACATCCCCGGCGCGGACGCCGGCGTCGGCCGCTGGGCCCTCGGGTACGTCTGTGACCAGCGCGCCGGATTCACGGTCGAGCCCGATCGCCTCGGCGACATCCTCGGTCACGTCCTGGATGCGCACGCCGAGCCAGCCCCGACGCGTTTCGCCGAATTCGCGCAACTGATCGATCACGTTGCTGACCACGGTCGCGGACATCGCAAACCCGATGCCGATGGACCCGCCTGTCGGTGACAGGATCGCGGTGTTCACGCCGATCACCTCGCCATCCATGTTGAACAGCGGCCCGCCCGAATTGCCGCGATTGATCGCCGCATCGGTCTGGATGAAGTCGTCATACCCGCCCTGCAGCACACGGCCGCTGGCCGAGATGATGCCGGCCGAGACGGAGAACCCCTGTCCGAGCGGGTTGCCCATGGCAATGACCCAGTCGCCGACGCGGGCGGCTTCGGCGTCGCCGAACTCGACATGCGCCAGCTCCTCGTCACTCTCGACCTTGAGCAGGGCGATATCGGTCTGCGGATCGGTGCCGATGATTTCGGCGGGCATCTCTCCGCCGCCAAAGAACTCGACAAGGATTTCATCGGCCCCGTCGATGACGTGGTTGTTCGTCACGATGAACCCGTCCGGCGAAATCACGAACCCCGATCCCAGCGCCTGGCCGCGGCGACGCTGGGGGGCGCCGTTGTCGCGGTCCCCGAAAAAGTCGCGGAAGAAGTCCTCGAAAGGCGACCCTTCCGGCACTTGGGGAAATTCGCGTGTCGGCGTCTCGACCGTCGTTGTCGTGGTAATGTTCACGACGGACGGGCTCACCCGCTCGGCGAGGTCGGCGAAGCTGTTGGGCGCGCCCGGCGGCTGTGCCGCCGCGCCCTGGGCCAGCATCAGTGCCAGCGCCAGCGCGGCAGCCCACAATCCGTGCAACAGGGCAGGGGATCGGGATGAACGCGCCATCACCTTGGATTCCATGAAGTGCTCCTTTCCTCCTCTGCGCGCGACGAATTCGCCGCTGCGCGGGCATTGTCAGGGTCAAGATAGGGGTCTGGCCGCGATGCGCCAAGCCCGCGCTGGCGCATCGCGATTTCGTGAGCGGCGGCGCGCCCGAGGCAGGCCGTAACCGCGGGCCTTGCGACGGTCATGGCCCGGCACCCAGCCCGCGCGCGAGCCATATCAGCGCAACGCCGACGGCGATCGCACCGAGGCCCAGCAGACGCCGCGTTTCCACGGGAATCCGTGCGATCAGTGCAAGCATGTCTTCCAGACGCGAAGGGGCCAGCGCGAACACCAGCCCCTCCACCACCAGTACCAGCCCGATGGCCAGAACGATTGTGCTCATCGTTGTGCAGCAGGCGCGATCTCGGCCCCGTCGAGCAGGGCTTGCCCATCGACATCGGGCGCGTCCGCGTCATCGTCGTCAGCCTCGGGCAGCAGATCCCGAATGGCCTGCGAGCCGTCGCTGCGCAGATAGGAGAAGAACTCGCTGTCCGGGCGCATGACCATGGTCGAGTTTTCACCGCGCAACGCACGCTCATAGGATGTCAGCGAGCGGGTGAAGGCGAAGAACTCCGCATCGCGCCCGAAGGCATCGGCATAGATCGCGTTGCGTTCGGCGTCGGCTTCACCGCGGATGATCTCCGATTCGCGCCGCGCGCTCGACACGATCTCGGTGACGGTCCGGTCTGCCAGCGCGCGCACGCGCTGCGCCGCTTCCTCACCGCGCGCCACCTCGTCGGCGGCCTCGCGTTCACGCTCCGCACGCATCCGCGCGAAGGTGGCTTCGAGGTTCTGCTCGGGCAGGTCGGTACGGGTCAGACGCACGTCGATCACTTCGACGCCCAGCGTCGCCGCTTCGCGCCGTGCAAGGTCACGGATACGGTTCATCAGCGCGGTCCGGTCTTCGGACAGCACCGCCGTCGACGGCACGGAACCGAGAACTTCGCGGATCGAGGCGTTCATGATGCGCTCAAGCCGGCCCTGCGCCGCGCGGACACCTTCAAGGCCGACAGCCTCGCGAAAGCGCACGACATTGACGATGCGCCAGCGCGCGAACGCGTCGACCACCAGGCGCCGGTCATCCAGCGGCGTGATCTCGAGCGGTTGCGACTGCAGCCCCAGAATCCGGCCGTCGTAGCGCACGACCTCCTGGATGACCGGCAGCTTGAAGCCGAGACCGGGATCCTCGCGTACCTGCTTGATCTGCCCGAACTGCAGCACGAGCACCTTTTCACGCTCGTCCACGACGAAGAGCGCGGACAAGCCGATTGCGGCCGCGATCACCACGGCCGGGACAAGTAGGGCCAGACGGTTCATTGCGAGCCTCCCGTGTCGGTGGTTGCGTGGGTGCGGCGCAGCTCATTGAGCGGCAGATACGGCACGACGCCGGAACCGCCGACCTCCTCGCCCGAAACGCCGTCGAGAATGATCTTGTCCATGTCGCCGAGCACCGCCTCCATGGTTTCCAGATACATCCGGCGCCGGGTTACGTCGGGGGCGTTGATGTATTCCTCGTAGATCGAGACGAAGCGGCTCGCCTCACCCTCCGCGTTGTTGATTACCTCGGCCCGGTAGGCCTCGGCGGCTTCGGCGATCTCGGCAGCGTCCCCGCGCGCATTGGCCAGCACACGGTTGGCGTAGGCATCCGCCTGCCGTTCGAGCCGGTCGCGTTCCTGCCTTGCGGCCTGGACCTCCCGGAAGCTGTCGATCACCGCCCGCGGCGGGTCCGCACGGTCAAAGTTGACCCGGACGATGTTGACGCCGCTTTCGTAGCTGTCGAGCGTGCCCTGCGCCGATTGGCGCAGATCGGCCGCGATGGCGCCGCGGTCGCGGTTCAGAATCGGCGACAGTTCGGAATTGGCGATGATGTCGCGCATCGCGGATTCGGCCACGGCGCGAACCGTGTTGGTCGGATCGGCCAGATTGAACAGGAAGTTCGCCGGGTCCGACACGTTCCAGACCACCTGGAACTCGATATCGACCACGGCTTCGTCGCGCGTCAGCATAAGCGATGTGTCGAGGCCCGCGCGTTCGACGCCGATATCGGTCACGCGTTCGCCGGTGACCTGCACCGTCTCATGCGTGACGACAGGCCAGGGTGCGAAGTTCAGACCCGGACCGGCGGTCTTGTAGTAGGAGCCGAAAAGAAGCTCGACCGAGCGTTCCTCGGGCTTGACCGTGTAGAAGGAGGTCGCGGCCCAGAGACCGGCCAGAACCAGCGCCCCCAGCCCGATCCAGCGGCGCGAGAAATGCGGCCCGTCACCGCCACCGGAACCTCCGCCGCCGTTCTTGCCACCTCCGCCCAGCAGAACCTTGAGCTGCTGCTGCCCTTTCTTGACGATTTCGTCGATTTCCGGGATCTGCGGCCCGTCGCCGCGGCCCCCCGGGCCCGACCCACGGGGCGGCTCGCCGCGCGGCCCTTCGCCGCGCCCGCCGCCGCGGCCGCCGCCGCCGCCCCAGGGTCCGCCGTTGTTACCAGCCATGCTGTTTCCTTACCCTTCTCGTGCAATCATGTGATCCGGTGATGATCGAATTGGGCGCGAGCGCCCGGATTTCAAGTGGAGCGCACAGGCCTGGCCATGGTGACCAGCTCTTCCGCCATTGTGGGATGCACCGCCATCGTACGGTCGAAATCCGCCTTTGTCGCACCCATCTTGATCGCGATGGCGGCCAGCTGGATCATTTCGCCAGCCCCATCCGCGACGATGTGACAGCCGAGAACGCGTCCCGAATCCCGGCTGACGACAAGCTTCATCATCGCACGATCGTCGCGCCCGGCAAAGGCCGAATGCATCGCGCGGAACGAATTGCAGTAGACATCCACCGGCTCGCGGTCGCGCGCTTCCTCTTCGCCGAGCCCGACCGAGCCCAACTCGGGTTGCGTGAAGATCGCGCTCGCGACGAGTTCGTGGTCGGCGGCGATGGGCGTGCCGCAAAAGACCGTGCGCGCGAAGGCCTGCCCCTCGCGAATGGCCACCGGCGTCAGGTTGACCCGGTCGGTCGCATCGCCGACGGCGTGGATCGATGGCACGGCGCTTTGCGAATAGTCATCCACCGGCACCTCGCCCCAGCGGCCGAGCGTCACGCCGGCCTCGGTCAGGCCCAGCCCTTCGGTGTTCGGGCGGCGCCCCGTCGCATAGAGCACCTGATCGAAACGGCGCGTCTTGCCGTCGGTGCCGCGCACCTCGAACCCGTTCCCGCTGCGGGCGATATCCAGGACCTCGGTGCCCAGGTGCAGGTCGATGCCGCGCGCGCGCATCAGCTCGGCCACATGGCCGCGCGCCTCGCCGTCGAAGCCGCGCAGGATCTGCGCCCCCCGGTAGAATTGCGTCACGTCAACGCCGAGTCCATTGAAAATGCAAGCGAATTCACTAGCGATATATCCGCCGCCGACGATCAGGATGCTGTCGGGCAGCCTATCCATGTGAAACACATCATTTGATGTCATGACGCCCGCCTCGGCCGCCTGATCGGGCAGGAAGGGGCGCCCGCCCGTGGCGATCAGGATGTGACGTGCGCTGATGCGGGTTCCGTCCGCCAGCTCGACGGTGTGCGGATCGGCGACCGTGGCGCGGCTGTCATGGATGGTCACGCCCGCCTTGTCGAGATTGCCGCGATAGGCCGCCTCCAGCCGGTCGAGCTCGGTCTCGAGCTTGGTTCGGAACTGCGGCCAGTCGAACTTGCCCCGGCGCACATCCCAGCCATAGGCGCGGGCATCCGTCATCGCATCCGCGAAGGCCGAGGCATAGACCATCAGCTTCTTCGGCACGCAGCCGCGGATCACGCAGGTGCCGCCCATACGATCCTCCTCGGCCAGCCCGACACGTGCGCCGCCCTCGCTCGCCGCGATGCGCGCGGCGCGCACGCCGCCGGATCCGCCGCCAATGACGAAAAGGTCGTAATCGAAGCTCATGCTTGTCCTCACTTGATGGTGCCGGGTGCGACGTGGCTCAGCTCAATTCGTCGCGAAACAGGTTCTCGCTTTCGCAAAAGTCGATGCGGTCATGTTCGACGGTGGCGGCGTTGATGTCGCGGATCTCCACGCTGCCATCGGGCTGCCCGATCACCACCCGGTCGCAGATATCGATGAAGAGCCCGTTTTCCACGACGCCGGGCACCTGGTTGAGCACCATGGAAAGTTGACGCGGATTGCCGATGCGGTGAAGCGACAGATCGATGATGTGGTTGCCCTCATCCGTGTAGTACGGATGGTCGCCATTCATGCGCAGCGCAGCCTCATGGCCCATCACGTCCAGCCCGATCAGCAGCTCTTCCACCAAGGCCTTCGTGGTTCGCCAGCCGAACGGGACCACCTCCACCGGCAGCGGGAACGCGCCCAGCGTCGCGACCTCCTTGGCGGCATCGGAAATGACCATCATCTGATCGGAGGCGGTGGCCACGATCTTTTCCTGCAAGAGCGCGCCGCCGCCGCCCTTGATCAGGTTCAGATCGGCGTCGAACTCATCCGCGCCGTCGATGGTCAGGTCGAGCCACTTGACCTCGTCCAGCGTGGCCAGCGGGATGCCGCAATCGCGCGCCAGCGCCGCCGTGCGCGACGACGTCGGCACCCCCTGTATGCGCAGCCCGTCCGTGCGCACCATCTCGCCCAGGCAGCGCACCATCCAGGCCGCCGTCGAGCCGGTGCCCAGCCCGACGCGCATCCCGTCCTCGACGGCATCGACGGCGCGGCGCGCCGCCGCGAATTTCGCCTTGTCGATCGGCGAGAGCGTTGCGTTCATCTGCTGCTCCGGTTCAGTCTCGCGCCGCTTATAGGCGAGTTCGCGCAGCTTCGCGAGAGGGGAATCGAACGCCCCGCGCGACATCGGGGACGGCGATTGCCGGCGGCGGATTCCCCGGCAGCCACATCACGACGCGCTGTCCGGCGTGCGTTGTATGGATTCGAGATGTCGGGCGATGGCCACGAGCTGCGCCGGAACCGGTTGCGACAGCCCCTCGGCCGTCTCCACACGCATCAACTCGCCTTCCATCAGCAGGCCGTAGCGCGGCATCTCGCTGCGCGCGATCTCGGTGATGCCGAGACCGTAGCCTTCGAGCCGCTCGATCACGCGCAGCATCGGGAAAACGCCGTCATTGCGCGCGGCCATTCGGGTCAGATCGGGCACCGTAGCGGCCTGCGCGACGTCTTCACGGCCGGTCCCGTCCGCGCCGTGGCATGCGGCGCATTGCGCGGCGTAGACCGCGTGCCCGTCAAATGCACGATCCGGCGGCGCGCAGGCCGCGATGGCGGCGCCGATCAGCAGCAGCCCCGACCCCGCGGCAAGGATCACGTTACGGTGCATGGAGGCCTCCCTGTCATTGACCTTGGGATCTTAGTAACGCATCGCTGGGCCGCATGCACGCGCAACGCGCTTGTGTGCGGCCACGACCCTCTCACGTGACGCCGCCGACGCGGAGCGGCCCTGATGCGCGATGAAGGGTCGGTTTCCGGCATGACGGCGCGGCGCACAGGGATCAAAGAGACGCGTGCGAAGGACTGCACACCCGCGGAAAGGACAGGGAACAGGATGCTGACGCTGCATTACGCGCCCGACAACGCCTCGCTGGTGATCCGGCTGGTGCTGGACGCAATGGGTGTCCCGTTCCGGACACGCCTCGTGGATCGCGCAAGGCGCGCACAGGACGACGCCGAGTATCGCGCGCTCAATCCGGTCGGGCGAATCCCGGTGCTCGAGACACCGGATGGCCCCATCTTCGAGACCGGTGCGATCCTGCTGTGGCTGGCAGACCGGCATGGCGACATGGCGCCCGTACCGGACAGCCCGCAGCGCGGGCGCTTCCTGTCGTGGCTGTTTTGCCTGTCCAATACGCTGCATGCGGATATGCGCCTGCTGTTCTATCCCGAGCACTATGCCCCGCCGGGCGCGATGTCAGAGCATCATCGCATCACCGCCGCGCGTCTGGACGCGCATCTGCGTCTGTTCGAGGCCGCATGGCAACAAGGCTTCGCCGCGACCGCAACGGCCGCCCCGCCAAGCGTGCTGGACTTTTATGTCGCATGCTGCCTGCGCTGGTGCGCGCTCTACCCGCGCGGTGGTACCGGCTGGTTCTGCCTGGCGCGGCTGCCTGCTCTGCGTCGGCTTGCCGAAACGCTCGATACACACCCGGCCACATTGCGCGCGATCGCAGCGGAAGGCCTCGGTCCGACACCGTTTTCGGCGCCGCAACTTGCGTGTCCACCGGAAGGCAGCGCCACCTGAAGGGAGCCGTTCGGCATGTTTCTGTCCGTGTTCGAGATGTTCAAGGTGGGGATCGGCCCATCCTCCAGCCATACGATGGGCCCGATGGTGGCGGCGGCGCGCTTTCTCGAGATGCTGCGCGCCTCGCCGTTCTCGCCGGCGGGGCTGCGCGGGTCCCTGCACGGGTCGCTGGCGTTCACCGGGGTGGGTCATGCCACGGATCGCGCGACGATCCTGGGCCTGGCGGGGTTCACGCCCGAGGATTACGACGCCGAAGCCGCCGAGGCGGCGCTGGCGCAGATTCGGGCCACGCGTCGGTTGACGCCGCCGGGCCTGCCGGAACTTGTCTTCGATCCGCAGCGCGATCTCGTCTTCGATTACGGGCCGCCGCTGCCGGGGCATGCGAATGGCATGGTCCTGACGGCGACGGACGGGCAGGGCGATGCACTGCTGCAGGAGACCTTCTATTCGATCGGCGGCGGCTTCGTTCTGACCGAGGCCGAGCATGCCGCAGGGCCGGCTGCGGTGCCCGCCGCCGACTTTCCCTATCCCTTCGAGACGGCGGCGCAGATGCTGAAGATGGCGCGCGACAGCGGCCTGAGCATCGCCGCAATGAAGCGCGCCAACGAGCTGCAGATCCGCGATGCCGGCGCGCTGGAGGACGGCCTTGCGCGGATCTGGGCGGTGATGCGCGACTGCATCGACCGCGGCCTTGCCGAGGAGGGGATTCTGCCCGGCGGGCTGCGCGTGCGCCGGCGCGCCCGGGCCATCCACGAGGCGCTGCGCAGCGAGCAGGGCCGCAACATCGCGGCCCCCCATATCGTCAATGACTGGATGAGCGTTTATGCGATGGCCGTGAACGAAGAGAATGCCGCCGGCGGGCAGGTGGTGACAGCGCCCACGAATGGCGCAGCCGGGGTCGTGCCGGCCGTGATGCGCTACTGGCTCGATCATGTGCCCGGAGCCCGCACCGCGCGGGCGGGGGAATTCCTTCTGACGGCGGCGGCGATCGGCGGGCTGGTCAAGCACAACGCGTCCATATCCGGCGCCGAGTGCGGCTGCCAGGCGGAGGTGGGCGCGGCGGCCGCGATGGCGGCGGCGGGGCTGTGCGCCGTGCTCGACGGTACCCCTGAGCAGGTGGAGAACGCCGCCGAGATCGCGCTGGAGCATCATCTGGGCATGACCT